>NZ_JBFUGT010000084.1:0-26134 GCF_056402775.1 Rhodococcus sp. P3_B8 | reverse complement strand
ATACAAGGCCGACTGGTACGGGCGGCGGGTGGTGGCGATCGACCGGTTCTATCCCTCGTCGAAGACCTGCTCGGCGTGCGGGGAGGTCGCCTCRGCGATGCCGCTGACCGTGCGGGAGTGGACGTGCCGATGCGGCGCCGTCCACGACCGGGATGTGAATGCGGCGAGGAACATTTTGGCCGTCGGACTGACGGTGGCAGCCTGCGGAGATGGTGTGAGACCACCTCGCACATAAAGTGTGGGGAGGCAACTGTCTGTGAAACAGGAACCTCGAGACGCGAGTCTGGAGGGGAATCTCGGTCGTTCACCGCCGAGAGGAAGTCAAATGCATGTTCTCGCCCGGTCACGGTGCCGGTGCGGTCGTCGGCGTCGATTTTGACGAATGGCGGGGCCTGCAGCGATCCGAAGTTATTGCCGAGTGCCTGGACCACACCCTTCGACCCGTCGGCCAGTTCGTACAAGCAGCCGAGGTCCAGGTCGATGCCGTTGTTGCCGCCCGCGGCGGCGAGCTTCGCGAAGAAGCCGGTTTCTTCGACTGGGGTGTCGCGCCAACGACCAGTTGAGGTTGACCCGCCGCACCCTGCCGCTCAACCGATTTCGTGAGGCTTACCGACGGCGCGGCCTTCGACAAGGGTCATCTTGCTCAGGTTGACTCCGCCCTGCGGTGCGGCAGCGGTGGAAGGGCGTCGGGTGTAGTCGATGGCCACAGGTGGGAACCTTCCGATTGACTGACCGGATAGCGTCAGACCGTTGTCCGATTTGCACGATTTCGGTCCAGAGTAGCCGTAGTCGCGTGGTCGGACTTCAGCCCGACCATGGTCACGCTGAATCCCGTGCACTCCACTCGATCGCTGGGCAGGTGTCCATCACCATCGCGACGCCCGTTGCGATCGTTCGCTGGAAGGCGGCCTCGTCGATGACGCCCAGTTGGAACCAGACACCCTTCGCACCGATCTCGACGGCCTGGTCCGCGAACTCCCCGGCGGCCTCCGACTGGCGAAAGACGTCGACGACGTCGATAGAGAACGGCACATCCGCGAGAGTGGGGTAACCCTGCTCGCCGAGCACCGTCGGGGCGTCAGGATGGATCGGGACGATGCGTTTCCCGCGGCGCTGCAACAGCTCCGCGATCCGGTACGCCGTCCGGTCGGGATTGCCGGAGAGCCCGACAACTGCCCACGTGTCCCAGTCGTCGAGCATCGACGACACGGCCTTGGAGTCCTGCCACTTGGTATCCACATCGCAAAACTACTACTGAAGGTGGAGGTCAGTAGGGGATCGTCGGGCTCGATCGAGGCCGACGTGCGAAAGCAGCGGCATGGTGATCCGTATCCCCGAGAATCCGCGCCTGGTGAATGCTTCCGAGGAATCGGTGTGGAATGCGCTGCTCGGTCAGCTCGGCGACGGTGACCTGGTCGTGGCCCACCAGCGGGTCACCGACCGGCTCAAGGACCACGAGATCGACTTCGTGGTGGCGCTCGAAGGCTACGGAATCGTCTGCTTGGAGGTGAAGGGCGGGCAGATCTGGCACGACGGCACCGATTGGTACCAACAGCAGCGAAAAGGGCCGACGGTCATCAACCCGGTCCGGCAAGCACGTGACGCGTCGTATGCCCTGCGGAGCTACGTGGAGGCCGACCCGCGCTGGAGCCACGGGCGGCTGCGATGGGACCACGTGGTGGTCATCCCCAATGTGGAGATCGCCGACGACTTCGCCCTGCCGGAATGCCCGCGCTGGAAGGTGATTGATCGCAGCAACCTCGATGAGGTGGTGTCGCGGTTGCAGAAGGTACTTCCCGATCAACGGTTGGACCGCCCGGCCCTGCCCGCGGACGGGGTCGATCAGCTCACGACGGTTCTCTCCGGACAGGGACTGCCGCATCGCCACGTGGTTGCAGGGCAATCGCGAACGAAGACGTGGCCGACGCACTCACCACCCAGCAGTCGGTGATCCTCGACGCGATCTGGATCGTTGCACCGTGTCGAGGGGTGGGACGGCGCCGGAATACGAGGGGAGTGCCCATGTCGAACATCTCCCGGGACGTAGGTGCCGTGTTCGAGGCAGCGCTGTCAGGAACTACCTGTCTCTTGGCGAGCTGCTCACCGCTCGCCGCTGGGATTTCAGACGAGGTCGAGCCACCGCCCCTTCGCGTTGGCGATTTGGGTTTCTGTAGCGAAGAGGTAGTGCCAGCGGCCGTAGACGCCGGTCTCGTTGACCCTTTCAACCCAAGCCTCCGCGGCCCTACGCTTCGCTACGACGTCCGCGTCTTCGGCGTTGTGATCAGATTTGCCCTCGATGATCCAGTGGTCGCCTTTAGAGTCGATCGCAATGAAGTCGGCGTAGTACTTTCCACCGTCGTACTCGATCCAGGTCGGGCCGTTGGTGTAGATCCGAAGCCACCACTTAATCTGTGATGCCTGCTCCAGGATCTGAGCAAGCGCCCACTCGGTGGTCCCGGCGTCAAACGACGCCACCGGTTCAACGTTGTAAACCCACTCGCCGTACCAGTTCCCCTTCACGAACGCGCCCCAGCGAGAGTGGACGGGCTCGGGCATGACGCGGGTCGGCGGGAGGACCGGCACCTCAATGACATTGAAGTCCCACGTTGGGCTGGTCGCGCGCAGTTCATACGCTTGAACGATCGCGGCCTCAAGTGCTTTCGTGGCGAGCGTCGTACGCTTCACGCTCCAGGTGGCGTCACCGTCCCCGACAACCCCGGCGCCGTCAAGGAACCAACCGATAACCTTACCGGCGGCCTCGTACTCGGTGAGGGTGGACTCGACGACCCCGAGGCTGAGGATGCGTGACTCCAATTGTGCCCGCACCTCGCTGATCGGCACGGTACGGAGGTATGCCTTCTCCTCGTCGAGGAACCGGGTGCCGACCACGACGTCCCCGTCGATGCCCCGCTGCGCGTCGAGCGCGACCCGTGTCATGTAGACGGACTCGTCGGTTAGGTACTTGGCCCCGAGGGACTTAGCCTGCTGCTCGGTAACAAGTCCGAGAGAGAACTTCTTCGGGATCGCTTGCCGTTCGAGGCGAGGAAACTTGATCCGCGGTGCGCCGGCGACCGGCAACACAAACCGGATCGGCTTGCTAACTGACACCTGGGTGTCGGACACAAGGTCGTCGTACTCTTGGATGCGTAGCAGCAGCGACGGATCAGCGGGGAGGCCCTCACCGCCGCCGTCGCCGCCGAACACGAACGCGAGCGCCCCCTGCTCGCTGTCAGGAACCCCTCCGGCGGGCGCCGGAATAACTGGCGCCTCACCTGCTCCGGAGACGCCCGGGGTGATCTCGCGGGCGGAGTCGGCGCGGTCCTCCAGCACCTGCTCAAGCAGCGCCTTCTTGTTGGCCAGAAGGTCGCGGTAAGAGTCGTGGGCCACGATGTCCACCGTGTCGACGGCTTCACGACCGGTGCGTTCCCCGAACGGAAGGCGGAGGCCGCGGCCCAACACCTGCTCGGTGAGCGTCTGTGAGGCCAATGCGCGAAGACCGACGATGACGCCGATGTTGCGGACGTCCCACCCCTCTTTTAGCTTGTTAACACTCACCACGGCGCGGACAGGAGACTCAGGGTCCTCAACGGCCTGCAATGCCCGAAGTGCCTTGTCGCTGGACCCGCCGGTGATGACGAGGACCTGCCCATCGCCGGGGAGGAATTCCCTGGAGAGTGTGTCGGCCGCGCGTTCGGCGTCGGAGACGGATTGGCACACGATGAACAGGACCGGCACCACGGGTGTGCGTCCGGCAGCGTGCGCATAGGCACGCCAGGCGGTCTCCTTTACATCGCGGAGATGGCAGGCATCAGCGAGTTGGGAGCGTTCGTCCTTGATACCGTCGCCGCGATAGACGATCACCGGGATCTTCACGAGTCCGTCGGCAATGGCCTCGGCGAGCGAGTACCGATAGACAATCTTGTTCGCCTTCAAATCCTGACGGTTTGGAGTGGCAGTGAGACCTATGACAGCGCGCGCGCCAAGGTCCCGGATCGCGGCACCGTATTTGTCGGCGTCGCCGGAGTAGACATGGTGCTCGTCGGCGATGACCACGAGGTCGTCGAGGCTCTGGAGGTGGGCGTACAGGCTGTCACCGATGTTCTCGTTGACGCCGTGGACTCGGCGTCGCAGGTCCTCGGTAGGCTTCAACAGCGTCTGGATCTTGAAGATGTACAACTTGAGCCGGGTAGGGTCGGCCATCGCGTCAGCGCAGTGCTTGAAATTCTCGACCGTGACAATCTCAGGCTCCCAGTCGGCGCCGGGAATGTACTTCTTCGTTCCTGGGGTGAAGTTGGCGAGGGTCTTTTCGTAGATCGCGTCCAGCGGGACGACGAGCACTACGTTTCGGACACCGTTCTCGGCGAGGTACTCCAGCAGACCGGYGGCGAGGTAGGTCTTCCCGACGCCTGTGGCGAGGTCGCAGATCCACTCTGAGCCGTCACCCGGTGCGATCCGTTCGGCGACTTTGTGGAGTGCCTTCTTATTGGGAGCTCGCAGGTCCAGTCGGGCACCGATTGCTTCGACGATCTGGGGGTCGTGGTCGATCCAGTTCATAGGGTTACCTTCGATCGCTTCACGAGGTGGTCTGGGACCTTGATGACCCTCGACCCGGGCCTGAGACGAGCGAGGATGGAGGTGCTGAGCGGATGCACGGCGGTGCCCGCGACGGTAACGGTCTCATTCTCCGCAAGCAGCGACGTGGCATACCSGGTCATTTCGGCGTCGACCATGCCTGAAATTACGACGAGGACGTCACGGCCCTTGATCGCTGCGACCCCGCGGCGATCCGGGGTTTGCGTATAGCCGAGTTGGGCAGCGACGTAGCAGGCGAGTTCCTCCGGTTCGAGGGCAGCCAGGAACACCATGTCACGTTTGACGATGAGCCTGGACGGCGCGACGGACATTGCCCGGAACCCACCCCCGCCTCCCCAAACCTTCTCTTTGACTGGCTTAGTCTTCATGGCGTTGACAAGGTCGGTCACAGCGTCCCGATCGATCTCGATCTCGGAGAGATCGAGAAGTTTCTTCACGACCTTCCGGGCGTCATCGAGGTCAGGGGGGGCCACACCGTCGGGCAGCTCGAACGAGGCCCGACGGGACGCAGCTACCGAAACTCCACCCTGCTCTCCTTCGACAACCTTGGTGAGCCGGGGCTGAGTGAAGTCCCGAACAGTCGACTCGACGGCCTCGATGGTGATCCAGCGGCGGCCCAGTTTGTGGGCAACGGCAGCGGTGGTGCCGGACCCGGCGAAGCAATCAAGCACGATGTCACCGGGCTGAGTGGACGCTTCGATTATCTTCTTGAGTAGCCGCTCCGGCTTCGGTGTCGCGAATGCACTAACGCCAGGAAAGAGAGCCTTGATCTCGGCTTTCGCTTCGCGGTTGTGCCCTACCTCTGTGTTGAACCACATAGTCCGGGTGTTTGAGCCCTTATCGGGCTGAATCCGCTTCCGCCCCAGGGAGCCTTTGGACCGGAGAATGTACTCCGGCCACGGCCTAGCCTTCTTCCGCGCCTCCGCGCCTCCGCGCTTGCGCGGGCCTTTTCAACAGGGATGTCGAGAAGGAGCGCGGGTATGCACTTGCGCACTTCATCGACGGGGACACCGCAGATTTGGGCCCGTCTGGCATCGTCGTCCAGTACCTCCAGCCTGTACGGCGCCCACTCGGACATCGCAGCGAGGACGCTCTCCTGCTTTGTAGCCCAGCATCTGCCCTTCGCTGGATACATCAGCTCGCCTGTGATCGGTGACTGGATGGCATAGACCCAGGTCTGGTTGCGGTGGGCTGAGGGGGCAGTGGGGTCGCCGTCGAACCACGGCTTAGGGTCGCCGTCGGGTGACTTGTAAATCGCGTTGAGTGACTCGTCTCGCTCGCTTCGATTGAGCCGGGCCGCTGGGGTCTTACCGTAAACAAGGAGGGTGTCGTGGTCACTTGAGAAGTTCGGTAGGTCACTGCGAGGGCTATCGGCCTTCTGCCACACGACGGTTCCCAGATACGACCCAATGCCGAACTCGTCGTCGAGAATCTGACGGGCCCTGTGCACCTCAGCATCGTCGAGGTGCACCCAGATGATGCCATCGTCCGACATCGTGCGGGCGAGTTCGCGAAGGCGGTCCCTGAACATTGTCAGCCAGACTGAGTGCTCGAAGTTGTCGTCGTACTGCTCGAACGCCTGTCCCGTGTTGAAGGGCGGGTCTATATAGACCAACTTCACCTTGCCCTTGTATTCCTCGGCAAACTCAGGCAGTCGGTTAAGTGCATGCAAGACGGCCAACGAGTCGCCGGTGATGAGCAGGTTGTCGGCCGGGTTCCCGGACACCTCACCGACTCGGGCGTGCTCGTCGAGCAGTCGGACCTCAGTGATACGGGGGTCGTCACGCTCCACCCAATCGAAGCCGCCCTTGCCATCGGGCAGTAGTGCCTTGTCCTGGTTCATCCAGGTCAGGCCCAGTCGGCTCGTGGTCATTCAAATCCCTCTGCGGTCGAGTTGCGGCCCATCGCCAGCCGCACGACCTCAAGCCTAAAGGTTGCGTCCGACAGGTCTGAATCGCGCTGGCAACCGGAAATCTCGCGTCCGTGAGCGACGCAGTCAACTTGATCATCTGCCAGGTCAACTTGAACTCCTCCGCAGCYGATCGAGCACCATGTATCGAATCGGAAGACCAGCTCCCGCCCTGCTCGCGGAGGCAAGTTTTTCAGGCGAACAAAGAAGTAATCCGCCGATAACGTTTCAGGCCTGCGCACTTAGAGGTGGTGGCTCGAATCCCGCTATTGCGTGGGATTAATCATCGATGTTATCCAATCTCCCACATCCAAGGCGATGTTCGCCAGGTCCAGCGACTTTCTTACACCCAATCCTTCATTCTGTCCGTGCGAGATACTGTTCCGGCGATCAACCAAAAAGCTCAACTCCCGCCAAACCAGTTTGTCCCCGTCATGTAGATAGCTCTCCAATTCATTCGCCCATTCGGAACTGAGCTTCCGCGTACGATCGATGAGCGACTGTGGACGCGGGTTCGTCCCTCGAAAGAGCCCCCCTCGAACATGTGCTGCGATCATAGGATGCGATTTTGCATTGGCGAACTGCGATATACATTCATCGAATGTGAACTCGATATGACCACACGAACGTATCGCAAGAAATCTAGCTAGGGCCGCGTGGGCGTCGGACGCATCGCTACCGTCAAACGCCCGGACTAGCGCAACCAACTCGACAAGCCTCGACCGACTTAACCTAACCTCGTGAGGCGGCCATGCCCCTTCCCAAGTCATCAGACGGCGCCGAATGCCGCTCTCGCACCGTCAAGCCTTGATGTGACGGCGTCTTCGGTCGATGTTCCCGTAGTCATCGATTGATCCAGAGATTCGTCGGCTTTAAGGATGTCAACCGCAGCACTGACCTTATTGATCGACAGATCCCTCTTCGTCAGCTCCTCCATTAGACCGACGAAAAGCGCTTCCGTCTGGGCAACGTTTAACTGACGCGATCGGCGTCGCATAGCGTCGCTTCCGGGCCCCTGGCGAACCAGCAGTGCTGCCCGCTCAAACAGGTCCGATGCTGCTGCAATATTCGGATCGGAGGCATGACGGTTCGTGCCGGCAAAGTCGTTCAAGAACCGCTTCAGCGGTCGGATGTAGGAGTCCCCCTGCAGATAGAGCGCCATAATACGAAGCACAAGTTCCTGATCACGAAGCCTCGGCGACGGGTCGCCGTAGACACGGCGCCAATCTTGATTGTGATTCAGTCGGTGAATCTGATCGATTAGCGGACCGGCATAGAGAGCCACTCGAATCTCATGCGCAGTAAGTTGAGTACCACCCGAATTTAGTCGCTCAAATATCTGGTAAACGGCTTCTTGGGAACCTAGAGATCCGTCTGAATTAATTATCGTTGCTTGGATATATGTGTTGTCGATCGCACGGCGCTGACTGTCACTTAGAGTCGCATACGACAAACCCTGAAATTCATTGGAGACGTTCTTCAAGGTGAAGGAACGATCTTGATGTTGCCCCTGGTAAAAGCGCTGAAGTGTACGCAGTCGCTGTTGTCCATCCAGGATTAGGTACCGATTATCTTGCTGCCGAATGAGGAGAATCCCTGGAATTGGATAACCCAGGAGAAGTGACTCAATGAACTTGTCCATCTGAGGCTTCGTCCATACGAAATTTCGCTKGAATCCAGCGGTTTCAATGTGCACGTCGGCATGTCCGAACTGTGGAACGAGCATGTCACCGCGATCCAGCCGCCGGACAAGCCCTTCGACGTCGAAGTCTTGACCCGAGTAGGCGACCTTGAAGCTCTCGGCACTGGCCTCATCCAACTCGGCGTAATCGGCCTCCCCGAGGTGCTCCACATCGTCGCCTTCTCCGGGAACTGACACCGTCTCGATCTCTATCTCCGGCATGACACGACTCTAGTCATCGGGGTCAATAGGTCAGCGCCCGGACTGTCGGGTTAGGCACCCGAGACCACTCCTGTGGGCTTGCTGTCATAGCCAGGTCGCGGCGTCAGCACATCCGTGGCCCACCGATTCCTTGCTCTGCAATGTCTGAACAGCTGAGCTAGGCTAGACCTTCCGGCTTGGCCGGTAGCAACGAGGAGAAAGGCTTGAGCAACGCAGCCGACGGGGCGACGTCCGGTTCTCTCGGTTCGAGATCAATGACAAGCGCTTGGTGAAGCGAAATTGCTCGACGGTTTGGTGCACTTGGTGATGTCACTGCCGGCGAATGCTGCCTCTGCAGAGGCCAGGTGTTCTGTTAATTCGCCGGCGGTGACCGCGCGATGACGGTTGCATGAACGACTTTGTTGAGACGCCCCGACGCGCTGACTGAAGGCCATAGCCGCGTCGAGAAGTATGAAGTCCAACAGCGTGGAGGCGATCAGAAGGGCTGTTCATCGCTTCACTACGACCGGGGTTGCATGTGCTTCGTCAGTGCGGCTAGTAGGTGCCGGCGGTGAAGTAACTGCCTCGAAGCCGTGCAAAGGAGCTGTGCTAGTTAAAGTTTGAACGAGGGAGCCGACTGGTCAACTGGTACGCCCGCTTCGGGGCATGGTGAATGTCATTGACTTTTTCCCACATTCCTGATTTGGTTCGGGCGCTGTCTGGCCCACAATCACTATCGCATCTTGGAGTTGCGTTGAATTTTCAGACTCACCTGTTCGCAGAGTAGTGCAGATACGAGCAGACCGTACGCGAGCTGGTCGCGGGTCAGGCGGTTTGGACTCTCTCGCGGGATCCCTTGTCCGGTACTCGGGGGATGCGGACGCTGCGGCAGATGAGAACGCAGCGCTCGACCTTGGCGTGGAGGAGGCCCGATGCGATATTGCCGCTCTTGGGATCTCGATCTCGTCGGCACCGTCATTGCTACATTTAGGCCCCTGGCGCCCTAATAGGGCACTCGCAAGCCCACGCCACGAGCCGCGATCCAGCCAGGGGCGATGCAGGGGTCGCGGGATGGACACGGGATATGCGGGGCTCCATCAGCACTGCGCCGAACCTGCGAATGAGGTCATAGACAAGTCACACATACGACTTCGCTCCCGAGGGGTCGGAGTGGGAACGTGCAATCCGCCGACGTCGACGCCGCTCGGACCGGCCTGCACACCGGGGACCGAGAGGGGACCGACGGAGGCGCCGCCGATGTTCGCGGAGAAGCTGGGGTCGGGAGCGATGGCGCTACCGCCATTCGACTCCGCGGACGCGATGCCGGCACCCGCGGCGAGGACGAACGCTGCGGCGAGGAACGTGGTGGCGGTGCGATTCATGAACGTGATGTAAGTGGACATCGGGAGGCCTTTCGGGGATGGATTCAGCGGGGAAGTCGCAGCGAAGGGCCGGCATTGGTGGGCAACCACAGGCCGGCCCCTCACATGCGATCAGCAGAAAATGCCGTTGAAGCAAAAGCTGCTGTTGCCGCCGTTGCCCGCATTCTGGGAGCCCTGGCTGTTTCCGTTGCCGATCTGAGCGCCGCCGACATTCGAGTTGAACCACCCACCGGGACCTCCGGGGCCGGCGGAGGCGACACCCGACCCGGCGGCGAGGGCGAAGCCCGAGATAGCGAGAGCGGCAACCGTGCGCTTGATGGTGTTCGACATGTGAATCTCCTTGTTGAGAGGGGGTTTTGCTGACAACAAGAAGCTTGCCGGGCATGCGCCATCGGCGGTATTAACCCCAGGAGGGAACCCGATCACCACCCCGGGAGCTGTTCCGCGGCGACCGGACCGTGCAGCCCGGTCACCGCGGTCACGTGCTCACCGACCGGTGAGCGCCCGGGCCTGATCTGTCAAAGCGACTGTCGCCGCGCGCAACTGGTCGACGGAGTCGAGTGGCTCCGCGTATCCGACGCGCGTCACGGCCACGCCGCGGGGGGTGGTGACCCGCAGGTCCAGTCCGTAGCGGTCGGCGCCCTCGCAGGTGACCGTCTTCGCGTCGGGGAAGCCGCCGAGCGCCTGGGCCATCGCGCGGAGGGCGTCCGCGTGGTCGGCGTTGAGGTGCTCGATCGCCGGGCCGGCATGCGGGGTGACGGGGTCTGCTGTCGCGGCGGCGTAGGACTCTTCGCTCGCCGAGTCCATTCGCCCGTAGCCGCCGACCCAGCGCACGCGCTGCACGCGCAGTACCCAGAGCGAGAAGTCGCTGAAGTCGATGTAGACGTGCGCCGCCGGGACGGCCGCCAGGTGCGCCTCCCGCGCGGCGGCGAGCTCGTCACCTTCCGGGCGATAGACGTACCCGGCGAGGGTGATGCGGGTGCTGGCCAGTGGATCGGCGGGCGGGTTCGGCGCGACGATCGCGATGCTGGCGCGGGGATCGTGTGCGAGGTTGCGGCCGTGCTCCGCCATCTGCGACACACACAGCACGGGGGAGCCGTCGAGCAGACCGTAGGTGACGAACGACGCCCACGGGTCGCCGTCCCTGGTCAGGCTAGCGAGGGTGCCTACGTTCGTCGTGGCCGCGACCGTCCGGGCCTCCTCGGCAGCGGACGGGCGGGCCGGGTTGGCGACCTCCTCCAGCGGCGGCGGCACGGTCGGGGCGTCACCGGGATCTCCGTGATCTACGTTCGTCATTCGTTGAACGGTACCCCGCCGGAAATTGCCGGTGGCATTGCCGTCGACCTGCGCTTACCGTTGAACTGAGGGCTCGATCGCGAAGAGGCTATGCGATGCGACCGGGTCCTCGCAAAGCGTGATCGTGGGTGATGCGAGATGACCGCGTTGGGCGTGCTGGCGCTGGTGCTGGGTGTGCTGTTGATCGTCGTCGAGGCACACGCACCGACCGCGGGTGTGCTCGGCGGGCTCGGGGCACTGATCGTCGGGGCCGGGGTGTGGCTGCTGTTCACGTCCAGCGACACCGCACAGATGATCGCCATCCCGGCGGCCGCCGGAGTCGCGGTGGTCGGTGTGGGTCTCGCGGTGGTGGGCGGCCGGAAGGCGCTCGCCGCCGGGCACGCGCCCGTGCGCACCGGAATGCAATCCCTCATCGGATCCGACGCCACCGTCCGCAACTGGAAGGGCCGGCAAGGTCAGGTCGAGGCCGCCGGAAGCCTGTGGAGGGCGCAAACACTGTTCGGGGACGACGAGACACCGACCGCCGGCGACTCCGTCATCGTCGAGCAGATCCGCGGACTCACCCTCACCGTGCGCCGCCGCGAACCATGGGAGCTCGAATTATGACCACCATCATCGTCATCCTGTGCGTCGTCATCACCCTCCTCGCCGTCGTCGCGAGCAGCTCGATCCGGGTGCTGCGCGAGTACGAGCGGGCCGTCGTGTTCCGGCTGGGCCGGCTGGTCGACCTGAAGGGCCCGGGACTGGTGCTGCTGATCCCGGCGATCGACCGGATGGAACGGGTCAGCCTGCGGACCGTGACCCTGAAGATCCCCGTTCAGGAAGTGATCACCCACGACAACGTGCCGGCCAAGGTCACCGCCGTCGCCTACTTCCGGGTGGTCGACGCCGACCGGGCGATCGTCGAGGTGGAGGACTTCCTGGCCGCCACCCTGCAGATCGCTCAGACGACCCTGCGCTCGATCCTCGGCAAGGCCGACCTCGACGCCTTGCTGGGCGAGCGGGAACGCCTCAACGAGGACCTGCAGAAGGTCATCGATCAGCAGACGGAACCGTGGGGTGTGAAGGTCACCACCGTCGAGATCAAGGACGTCGAGATCCCCGCCAACATGCAACGGGCCATCGCCCGGCAGGCCGAGGCGGAGCGCGAGCGCCGCGCCAAGATCATCAACGCCGAAGCCGAGTTCCAGGCGTCCGCGAAACTCGTCGAGGCCGCCGACGTCATCAGCCGCAACCCGACCACCCTCCAGCTGCGCTACCTGCAGACCCTCAGCGCCATGGGCGGCGAGAACAACTCCACCGTCGTCTTCCCGATGCCCCTCGACCTGGTCCGCCCGTTCCTCACCGCGGCCAAGGACGCGGCAGCGGCGGACGACGGCGACGAGCGCGCCCGGTTCGAGGCGCAGGCCAACCTCGCCGCGATGATCCCGCCCGCCGGCCCAGAGGCGCGCACACCGCACCACGCACGAAACTGACGTCGTGCCCCACCGTTCACCGTCCGGCCACCGCGCGTGCCCCGGGAGGTGACCGGAGTGCGCTTGGCTAGGGTGGACAAACAGTGGCGTCCACCCGGGCACCTGCCCCCGTCGGGGCGAGCGGAAGCGAGAGACCGATGAGCGGCACAGAGGCAGCCGACATACGGACGGCCGAGTATCCGCGACCGTCACATTTCGTGCTGCACCTCAGCGACACCCATCTCGTCGACGACGACCTGCTGTACGGGGCCGTCGACAGCGAGGCCACCCTGCGGCAGATCTTCACCGAGATCGAGTCGTCGCACGCCCGCCCGGACGCCCTGGTGTTCACCGGCGACCTCACCGACCGCGGTCAGCCGGGCGCCTACGAGAAGCTGCGGGCGATCGTCGAACCGGTGGCGGCGTCGCTCGGTGCGCAGGTGATCTGGGCGATGGGCAACCACGACGACCGCGGCCACTTCCGGACGGAACTGCTCGGGCAGGAACCGTCGTACGAGCCGATCGACCACGTCTACGACGTCGACGGACTGCGCATCGTCACCCTCGACACGACAGTCCCCGGGCATCACCACGGGGAGATCTCCGAAAGCCAATTGATCTGGCTGGCACAGCACCTCGCGGTTCCGGCACCCCACGGGACCATCCTGGCGCTGCACCACCCACCGGTGCCGTGCGTCCTCGACCTGGCGGTGCTCGTGGAACTGCGGGATCAGCCGCGGCTCGCCGACGTGCTCCGCGGCAGCGACGTCCGGTCGATCCTCGCGGGACATCTGCACTACTCCACGACGGCGACGTTCGCGGGCATCCCCGTCTCCGTCGCGTCGGCCACCTGCTACACCCAGGACCTCAACGTCCCGGCCGGGGCGCTGCGCGGACGCAACGGCRCCCAGGGCTACAACCTCGTGCACGTGTACCCGGAGACGATCGTGCATTCGGTGGTCCCGATGGGCAGCTACGACACCGTCGGCGAATACGTCACCGCCGAGGAAACCGAGCAGCGGCTCGCAGCCGAGGGCGTGCGGATCCCGGACACCGGTGAGAAGGCCGTCACGCCCGTCCGGGTGTAGTCAGCCCCTGCGCGGGAACTTCTCCCGGTGCGCCATGACATCGGAGAGCCGGAACCGGCGGTGGGTGCCGCGCATCTCGATGGGCAGCGCGCCGGAATCGGCGAGCCGGCGCACATAGGTGTCGGAGACGCCGAGGATCTCCGCGGCCTGCGACGTGGTGAGCAGGTCCGCGACCGCACCGAGCGCCACACTCTGCCCGTCGGCGAGAAGCGTGAGCAGTTCGAGCACCGCGTCGCGCGCGGGGTCGGACAGCACCGTTCCGTCGAGGGTGACGATCGGCGACGCGTCGAGGGCGGTCCGGAGCTCGGCAGCGACCGTCGAGTCGAGCGCGGAAACGATGTGGTCGATGCTCATGGGTCCACGATCTCACGAGCCCGGACGGCGCGGCCTTCTGGCGGTAGCCTTGCTGTGTGGACGAATTGCACGATCCCGACGCCTTCGAACTCGCGCGTGCCGGTCAGATCGACGTGACACCGGAGATAGACGAGATCGGGGAGTTGCTGCGCAAGTCCAAGCGGAAACACGCCATCGACGACACGGACGCGCCGTGGCGGCACGGCTACCCGTACGACGAGAAGATGACGCGGCGGCAGTACGAGAACCGCAAGCGCAAACTGCAGATCGAGCTGCTCAAGTTCCAGGCCTGGGTGAAGGAGAACGGCGAGAAGCTCGTCATCATCTTCGAAGGCAGGGACGCGGCCGGCAAGGGTGGCGCGATCAAGCGGTTCACCGAACACCTCAACCCTCGTGGCGCACGGGTGGTGGCGCTGGAGAAGCCCACCGAACGCGAACGCACCCAGTGGTACTTCCAGCGGTACGTCCAGCACCTGCCCGCAGGCGGGGAGATCGTGATGATGGACCGCTCCTGGTACAACCGGGCCGGCGTCGAACGCGTCATGGGCTACTGCACCCCCAACGAGTACCTGGAGTTCACCCGGTCTGCGCCGGAGTTCGAGCGGATGCTCGTGCAGTCGGGCATCCACATCATCAAGTTCTGGTTCTCGGTGGGCCGGGAGGAGCAGCACGCCCGGTTCGTGTCCCGCAGCACCGACCCCGTCAAGCAGTGGAAGCTGTCGCCCACCGACCTCGCGAGCCTCGACAAGTGGGACGCCTACACCGAGGCCAAAGAGGCGATGCTGTTCTACACCGACACCCCGCAGGCGCCGTGGACCGTCGTGAAATCGAACGACAAGAAGCGGGCGCGGATCGAGGCGATCCGCTGGGTGCTCCACAAATTCGATTACACCGGCAAGGACCCGCGGGTGGTCGGCACCCCCGACCCGCTCCTCATCGGTCCTCCCTCAACGGTCTACGACGAGGGCGAGCGCCCCGAAGACGCGTTTCCCGCCGTCTGATCAAACGCCGGTCTCCCACGGCGCCGGGATGGGGAAGTAGTTCTCCAGGAACTGCGTCACCTTCCTGGTCCGCAACTCCAGGTCGATCTCGGGTGCGCTGCCGTCGTTGAGGCAGAAGAAATCCATCGACCGCTTCGCGAGCAACGAGTCCATGTCGCGGAGCCCCGACTTCATCGTCGTGTCGACGTACTTCACCCGCGCCGCCGTCTGCACCACCGCGCGACCACTCATCAACGCGTAGTAGTGATACAGCGAGTTCGTCACCGAAATGTTGGAGCTGGCACGGAAAGTGCTTGCGGCCGTGGCGGCGAACTCGTCGGGGAACTCCTTCTCCATCTCCTCCATCACACTCTTGCGGAGCGGGGTGGCGGCGTGTTCGAGGTGCCGGGTGGTCATCAGACCGAAGCGGTCCTGCAGCAGCCGGCGGTTCACGCGGGCCGCGTTCTCGAAACCGCTGCGCTCGTCGTCGTTGTGGCCCAACCCGATTCGGGTGGTCGCCTCGATGAACATCGTGATGCCGCCGGGGGAGAAGAACATCTGCGGACCCACCGAGCGGCCGAAGAACATGTCGTCGTTGGAATACAGGAAATGCTCGGCGAGACCGGGGATGTGGTGCAGCTGGCTCTCGACGGCCTGCGAGTTGTGGGTGGGCAGCACCGACGGGTCGGCGAAGAACTCCTCGCTCGGCATGAACGTGACCCGCGGGTCGTCGGCGAGCCACGCCGGACGGTCGGAGTCGGTGGCGACGAAGATGCGGCGGATCCACGGCGCGTACATGTGCACCGAGCGCAGCGCGTACTTGAGCTCGTCGATCTGCCGGAAACGGGCGGCCGAATCGTCACCCTCGCCGACCACGTAGCTCTGCATCCGCTTGGCGCGCTGCGCCTGGAACTCCGCCGACGACCCGTCGACCCAGGAGAACACCAGGTCGACGTCGAAATTGATGTCCGACGCATGGTCGGCGAACATGTTCTCGATGGTGGGCCACACCCGCCCGAACCGCTCGACGGTGCCGCGGACCGCCTCCTCCGAGCGCACCACCCGCCGGGTCAGCGAGTTCTCCATCGGCAGCACGATCTCGTCGTCGCTGATCGACCACAGCTCGATCTGCACGCCCGTCGACGCCCCGTAACTCAGTCCGCTCGCCAGGTGCACGCGCGGACGGAACAGCCGGAAGATGCGGGCCTTCGACGTCGCGGACAGGCTGCCGTCGGAGACCAGGACCGCGGGACCCTTGGCGTCGACGGTCTTGGAGTAGAACGGACGATCCTCACACGCCGCGACCAGGGCCGCCCGCAACGCCTTCCGCTGCGCCCAGTTGACCGCGATGACCGGGCGTTCGTCATTGCCCCGCACCAGCAGATACTCGATCCCGGCGCCGTCCAGGACGTCGCGGACGAACAACAGGTCCTCGACCATCGCCTCGTGCGGCGTGGTGTGCGTGATCGGCAGCGCGAAGCGGCCCTTGAACCGGACCACGTCGGCGCGGTCGCGCAATCTCGACGCCGCGGCGGCGGAGGCATGGGCAACGGCGTCCGCGGTCTCCTGCTCCGGGGGTACGAAGTAGACGTCATGCGGAGCGGAGGATTGAGTAATGTCGGGCCTTTCGGTGGCTGTCGCGAGTGCGATCCTGCCCAGTCTAGGCGCTGCGGTGCGGCTACCGCCTTCGAGTAAGCGTCGGACGCGAAGTACCACGTCGGACGCTTCCCGGCCGGAATCTGTTAGGAAGGACCCATGGCCGATCGCACCGGGGACATCGACGCAACTGATCGGGATGCCTGTCAGGCTTTCGAGGACGTCGTCGCGCTCCTGAACTATCCGATGTTCGTGGTGACCACACGGTCGGAAGACGAGATGTCGGGGTGCCTCGTCGGGTTCGCGTCGCAGGTCAGCATCAACCCCCCGCGCTTCCTGGTCGGACTGTCCAACAAGAATCACACCTTTTCGGTGGCGTCGCGCGCGGAGCGTCTGGCGGTGCACCTCCTGACCCGTGACCACGTCGCGCTCGCGACGCTCTTCGGCGCCCAGACCGGGGACGAGATCGACAAGTTCGCCCGGTGCGACTGGCATCCCGGCCCCCACGGGCTGCCGATCCTGGACAATTCACCGGCGTGGTTCAGCGGCCGAATCCTCGAACGACTCGAGCTGGGTGACCACGTCGCGTTCCTCCTCGCACCGGAGACCGGATCCGCCCCGGACGACCTCGGGCAGTTGGTCACTTTCTCGGACGTGCGCGACCTCGAACCCGGGCACGAGGCGTGATGCCGCAGATGCGCAAGCTGAGCAGCGGTTCCGACGAGGTGCCGGCGGAGGAGTTCTACCGTGACCCGCCGGACGGGGTACGGGTGAACATGGTTGCCAGCCTGGACGGTGCGGCGGCGTTCGGCGGACGCGTCCGGCCCCTGTCCGACCAGGTGGATCACCAACTCCTGCGTGCGATGCGTGCGTATGCCGACGTGGTTCTGGTCGGGGCCGGCACCGTCCGCGCCGAAACGTACGGACCGGTGCAGCTGACGGAGGAACAGGCTCGGTATCGACTCGAACGGTGGGGACTCGACGCACCACCGCCGATCGCTGTCGTCACACGAACGGGCAACGTTCCGCCGGATTCGCCATTGTTCGCCGGTCGTGTCAGGCCGATCGTCGTCACCACCCGACGGGTGRCAGAAACGCGCGGGGCAGCACTCGGGGAGTCGGCGGACATCGTCGTGGCGGGTGACGACAGCGTCGAGATGCCTGCCCTCATGGCCGCTCTGCGGGACCGCGGGTTCGGCCGAATCCTGTGCGAGGGCGGCCCCACCCTCCTCCACGATCTCGTCACACACGATCTGGTGGACGAGATGTGCTTGACCCTCGCCCCGCGATTGGCCGGTCCGCAAACACTGCCCGCATCGTCTGGCCCGACAGTGCAAGCGCCGCGCACACTTTCACTCGAGCATGCTCTGATCAACGACGACTTTCTCTACCTGCGCTACGGCCGGGGAAGGCAGCGCGGCTGACACTGCCGTCAGTCCAGGACGGTGAAGAACGAATCGCCGTCCTCCGCCGACCCGTCGATCTGCCCCCGGTCGGTGCGCGAGTCCTGCACGATGACGCCTTCGACCACGTCGGCGTGCTTGTTTCCGAACACCGGAATGTCGATGTCCTCCTCGTCGATGACACGGTCGACGTCCTCGGTCAGCTGGTCGTCGGGGAGATCCGCCAACGACACCTCGCTCTGCTCCTCGAGCATCACGTCGGGCTCTTCCTCCGACAACTTCTCGTCGAGGGACTCACCCTCCCGCTCCTCGCGCGCCGTGGTGCCGAACTTGTCGGCCTCACTCCACCCGTCGGGCGGATCGACGACGTCGTCGCCGTCGTTGTTGCGCACGTCGTCGGAGTCCAGGCTCTCGCTGGGGCTCAGCGTGTCACCGGGCCCGTCTTCGATACTCATACGCATCACATGCCCAGATCAGGCTTCGTTGAAACTTCGATCGATCGAGGTCAGGCGACGACCGGAGCGCTCCGCAACGCCTCGAGCGCCGCGATCTGCGCCGGCGACCACGGCGCCGAGTTCACCCGGCTCGAATCGAGGTGCACGAGTACGACGGTCAGCTCCGCGGCCGGCACGCCGTCCTGGTGGAGGGTGATCAGGAAGGTCAGCGAGGTGGTGCCGATCCGGTCCAGGGCGACGACGACGTCCGCGTCGCCGGTGAACAGTTCGCGTCCGAAGTTGCTGACGACGTTCACCACGGCGGTCTGCGTGACCGGGTCGAGCAGGTCGCCGCACGCCTCGACGAGCGCCCGATTCCACGCCGCGCCCGCCGCCTCGTGCGCGCAGTAGAACGGCACATGGAGGCTCACGGACGCCGGCGCATCAGGCGTGGCGTTGTTCCGCAGGGCAATCGTGTAACGAGGCATGGATCGGACATTACCCAGACGCCGACACACTGGCATTCTCAGGGGACTATTCGAACAACCCGCGGAGGTCGTCGGCGTCGAGGCTGGAGCTGAGCAGGGAGTCGGCGTCCATCACGCTCGCGAACAGCGCCGACTTCTTCGCCTTCAGCGTCATCACCTTGTCTTCGATCGTGTCCTTCGCGATCAGCCGATACACCATCACGTTCCGCGTCTGCCCGATGCGATGCGCCCGGTCCACGGCCTGAGCCTCCGTTGCCGGGTTCCACCACGGGTCGAGGATGAAGCAGTAATCGGCTTCCGTGAGGTTCAGCCCGAAGCCGCCGGCCTTGAGGCTGATGAGGAAGACGGGGGCGGCGCCCTCCTTGAACTCGCGGAGCACGTCGCCGCGACGCCGGGTGCTGCCGTCGAGGTAGCTGTGCGCGATCCCGGCGTCCGCGAGCCGGTCGCGGATCTTGCCGAGGAACCCGGTGAACTGGCTGAAGACGAGTGCCCGGTGACCGCCCGCGACGACGTCGGCGAGCTGCTCGAGCAGGGCGTCCACCTTCGCGGACGGGACGTCGTGGTACTCGGCGTCCACCAGACCGGCGTCGAGGCTCAGCTGCCGCAGCAGGGTGAGCGACTGCAGGATCGTGAAGCGGTTCTTGTCGACGTCGGCGAGCAGGCCGAGGATCTTCTGCCGCTCACGCTGCAGGTGGGTGTCGTAGACCTTGCGGTGCCGGGGGTGCAGTTCGACGTCGAGTACCTGCTCCTGCTTGGCCGGAAGATCCTTCACCACTTGCTCTTTGGTGCGGCGCAGCATCAGCGGCTTCACCCGGCGGCGCAGCTGCGCCAGAAGTTCGGTGTCGCCCTGCTTCTCGATCGGCTTGCGGTAGTAGTCGGTGAACCGGGCCGGATTCGGGAACAGTCCCGGGGCGGTGATCGACAGCAGCGACCACAGCTCCATCAGGTTGTTCTCCATCGGCGTGCCGGTGATCGCCAGCTTGAACGGAGTCTCCAGCCGTCGGACGCACTGGTAGATCTTGGACTGATGGTTCTTGGTGAACTGGGCCTCGTCGAGGATCAACCCCGACCACGCGGACTCCGCGTAGGCCTCGAACTCCAACCGGAACAGGGTGTACGACGTGACGACGATGTCGGCGCCCTCGACCAGCTCGTCGAAGGGAACGCGCCTGCGGGATCGGGTGTCGGAGATCGCGACGACGGTCGCGTCCGGGGCGAAGCGGGCCGATTCGGACTCCCAGTTCGACACGACACTGGTCGGCGCGATGATGAGGAACGGCGGCGCGTCCGGATTCGACTGCCGCGCATGGCAGATCAGTGCCAGCGCCTGCAGCGTCTTGCCGAGCCCCATGTCGTCGGCGAGGATGCCGCCGAGTCCGTGTTCCCACAGGAAGGCCAGCCAGCGGAACCCCTCCAGCTGATACGGACGCAGCTGGGCGTCCAGCGTGCTCGGGGCTTCCGCGGGCCCGATGTTGGTGGGCGCGAGCAGACCGTCCACCTGCTGCCGCCACTGCGTCGCCTGACGTTCGACGGTGCCGAGCGCGGCGAACTCGTCCCACAGGCTCGCCTGGAAACGGCTCAGCCGCAACGTCCCGTCCGCGCGGTCGCGGAGGGCCCGCGCCTCGTCGATCAGCTTCCGCAGCGTGTGGAGTTCGGGTTTGTCGAGGGAGAAGTAGGCGCCGTCGGGCAGCAGCAACTCGGTCTTCCCCGCGGCCAGCGCCGAGAAGACCTGGTCGAACGGCACGTCCCGGCCCTCCACTGTGAGGGTGACGCCGAGGTCGAACCAGTCGGTGCCGCCCTCGGATGCGGTGACGGACACCCCGATGGCCAGGGAGTCGCCGGCCTCCCGGTAGTCGGCGGGTTCGCCCGAAACGTCGATCGACACGTCGGACTTGCCGTGGAGCAGGGGCAGGACCTCGGTGGTGAACCGCATCGTGTCGAGTCCGCGCAGCGCCGTCGCTTCCGGACCGCCCGACCCCAACCTGTATCTGTCCCAGTCGATGTCGAGCTCGTCGAGTAGCGCGCGCTCGCGGGCGTCGTCCCGGTACTCGTCGCCGGGGGTCCGGGCAGTCAGCGGCGCACGGTGCTCGTCGTCCCCGACGGTGTACAGCCATTCCCAGTCGACGGCGACCTCGTGGTCGGGGAGATACTCCGCCCGCATCACCAGGGTGGGCTCGGAGATCGCGGGTGGGACGAACGAGCCGTCCGAGGAGATCACGGTGGCCAGGTTGCGCAGCTTCGGCAGGAAGTCCGTCAGGAAACGGGACTCTTCGGCGGCGGGAACCTCGATGGGCGTGCGGCGGCGCACCAGATCCTGCAAGGGGCCGGGCACGACGGAGTCGAGGCGCGCGAGGTGAATGCGGTCGTCCGCGTCGACGTAGAACAGGCCGTGGGCCCGGACTCCGATGAAGCCGACGGTCACTGCGTCGACGGGTTCGCCGTCGACGCGGACCACCGGCCGCACGACGAGAGCGCCGGTGGCGTCGTCGCGGGTGGCGTCGAGGCAGACCTCGGCCGAGCGGTAGGGGGCGAGTGCGCCCAGACGCTTCGAGGAGTGGATGAGCTCGACACCGACCCGGTCCGCCTCGTCGAGCAGCGACCACAGCTGGCGGCTGGGGAAGACGCCGAGATCGAGATCGGTGTGGTTCTGGCGGCGGTACGTCAGACCCCCGACGGACAGCAGATGAATCTCGTGCAGCACCCGGATCTGCTCGGCCGGATGCTGGAACTGGCTGCCCAGCTTGTTCCACGCCAGCCCGCCGACGATCCAGCCCTTGCTGCCCGGTTGGACGGGCCGCACCAGCAACTGAGGTGCCGCGTCGGCGGCCGACGCCTGGACCCGGAACTGGATGGCGAGCGGCGAACGCCCGCCGGAGTCGCCGAAGGGATCGGCGGTGAGCAGGGAACCGAGCGAGCGTTCCCAGGTGGGCGCGACCGCCGCCTGGGCCTGGGACCTCGCCTGTTTCATCGCGGTGATCAGCAGTGCGGCGACGTGTTTGCAGTTCATACCGACCGGACACGTGCAGATCCCGTACCGGTACACGGTGCGGCCGCTGCTGGAGACGATGAAGGCCGACGTGGAGTACGGCTCCCTCGCCGTGCCCGCCACCTCGCCCCACAGCTCCTTGGCCGCCGGATCCCACGACATCTGGATCACCGCGTGGTCGCGGGCGTACTGCTCGCCGCGGGTGTACGTGGTGGTGCCGAGGACCGCCTTGATCGACGCCACGTCGATGTCGCGCAAGTCCCCGGGAAGCATGGCCACAGAGTAGTCAACCGATCCGACACGGTCGCCGGGGTGCGGTGACTCCCACCCCAGGGTTCCTTGTTCCGCACCTCGCCTGATCGGAGACTTCGGAGCGTCGGGGGAATCCAGCGATCGGAGAGAACAGCATGGCCGAGATGGTCGAATCACCCCAGGCGCACCGCACAGGTGGTGTCGCCCGAACACTGATCACCGTGTACGGAATGGTCGTCTACGCGACGTTCCTGATCGTGTTCCTGTACGCGATCGGATGGGTCGAGGGACTCGTGGTGCCCCACACGATCAACGACGGCCCCGACGCCCCCGTCGCTGTCGCCGTGGTCATCGACGTGGCGCTGCTGACGGTCTTCGCCATGCAGCATTCGGTGATGGCCAGGCCCTGGTTCAAGAAACGCTGGACCAGGATCGTCCCCCAACCGATGGAGCGCTCGACATACGTCCTGTTCGCCACGGCCGCGCTGGCGCTGCTGATGTGGCAATGGCGTCCGCTACCCGACCAGATCTGGGACGTGGAGACCGACTGGGTCCGCGTCGTGATCTACGTCGTGTCGCTCGGCGGGTGGGCCCTCGTGCTGGCGGCGACGTTCGCCATCGACCACTTCGACCTGTTCGGGCTCCGCCAGGTGCTGCGGAATCAGAGCGGAAAGTCGGCTCTGCCCAGTCACTTTCGGACACCTGTAATGTACCGGGTGATCCGGCACCCGCTGTATGCCGGCTTCATCATCGCGTTCTGGGTGGCGCCGACGATGACCTGGGGCCGGTTGTTGTTCGCCGTCGGGACCACCGGCTTCATCCTGGTGGCGGTGCGTTTCGAGGAGCACGACCTGGTCGACACGTTCGGCGACGACTACCGCACCTACCGCTCGCGGGTGCCGATGCTCGTCCCGAGGGTCGGCTCGCGAGGGCGCTAGGGTCACAGGCCCCCGGCGACGTCGATGGTCGTGGCGGTGACGTAGGACGCCTGATGGGACAGCGCCCACAGCACCGCTTCGGCGATCTCCTCGGGCTCCGCGACCCGGCCGAGTGGCACCTTCCCGGCCACTCGCCCGGGTCGTCCCGGATCGCCGGCAGCGGCGTGGATGTCGGTGTCCGTCGTACCGGGCGCGACACCGACGACGCGGATGTTCGCGCTCGCCAGTTCTCGCCCGAGTCCCGTCGTGAAACTGTCGACGGCCGCCTTGGAGGCCGCGTACCCGACGTATTCGCCCGGTGCGCCGGTGCGGGCCGCGATCGAACTGAGGTTGACGATGACGCCGGGGCGCCCTGTTCGGATCCAGTGCTCGGCGGCCGCGCGGGCGTAGGCCATCGCCCCGAAGACGTTGACGTCGAACACCTCCCGCACCACCTCGTCCGGGGTGGTGAGGAACGTGCCGAGCGCGCCGGTGGTCCCCGCGTTGTTGACCAACGCGACCAGCTGACCGCGTTGGTCGGCCGCATCGACGACGGCGACGGCCTCATCCGCGTCGCGGACGTCTGCCCGCACGGCGGTGGCGCGGACACCGCAGTGGTGGACGAGTTGCTCGGCGGCCTCGTCGTCGTTCTGGAACGTGAACGTCACCTGATAACCGCGATGGACGGCGAGGCGCACCACCGCTGCGCCGATGCCGCGGGATCCACCGGTGACGAGGATGTGTTCGGACACGCTACGAGCGTATCCGGGCGATCAAATGCGGACCAAAGCTGACCGCTATCGGTTCTACGGTGAGTGAAACCGATTCGCCGACGCAGGAGGACCGCATGACCGTCGATCCGATTCCCGAGGGCTACACCACCGTCACACCGTGGATCATCTCCCGCGACACCGCCGCACTCATCGACTACGTGAAGGCGGCGTTCGACGGTGAGGAACTCGGTCGGATGGTGGGCGAGGACGGCACCATCGGGCACGCCGAGGTGAGGATCGGGAACGCCATCGTGATGATGTTCGACGCGCGACCCGACTGGCCGCCGACGCCCGGGTTCCTCCGCCTGTACGTCGAGGACGCGGAGGCGGTGCTCGCGCAGGCCGTCGCCGCCGGCGGCACGCAGGTGACGAAGGCGACGCACCTGTTCTGGGGCGACCTCGTGGGACGCGTCCGCGACCCGTTCGGCAACCTCTGGTGGGTCCAGACCCACATCGAGGACGTCGACGAGGCGGAGATGACCAGGCGCATGAGCGACCCGACGTTCACCGCCGCGATGGACTACGTGCAGAGCGCGGACTTCTTTCCCGGGCGATAACCTGGATCAGCGATTCGGCCTGCCGAACGTGATGCTCGGCGCCGTCACCGTGACGGACGCGATCCGGACCGCCACACCGGACGGCTTCGGCGGCTCGGCGTCGATGACCGTGGGGTGATAATCGATCTGCTCGGCCGACGGACGGGCCGGCGCGAACACGCTCCGGACGACACCGATCGGCGTGCGGGCAATCGCGTCGGCCGACTGCTGGATCTGTTCGAGCGTCCGGAACACCGTGTCGAAATTGTCGGACTGCTGGGTGGTGCTCACCGCCTCGACCACCGGCCGCATCGTCCGCAGCAGGAACACGACCTCCTCGAGCAGTTCCTCGGTGAGCCGGAGGATGTGGAACGACGTCTTCGCGACCTCGATCGGCACGGTCACCGCACACACGGCGACGCGGACCGGTCCCTCGGCGGCCGAGGCCGCCTTCCGGACGGTGCGCTCGACGGGGGACGGCACGAAACGGAAAACGAAGTTCACCAGTCGACCCCCTCACAGCACGGCGTCCTTATCTGTGCCGGGGAGGTTACCGCGCACACGCTCGCCGCGCAGGACGAGCGGGCGGCGTCAGCCCGGCAGCAGGGCCCGCACGGCGTCGATGGTGTCGGCGTCGGCGGCGGTCTTGTCGGGGCGGTAGCGCAGGACCCGCGCGAATCGCAGCGCGAGGCCGCCGGGGTAACGCGTGCTGACCTGGACGCCGTCGAGTTCGATCTCCACGACGAGGTCGGGGTGCAGGTACACGGTGTGGTCGTCGCGGCTGCGTTCGTGACGCGGGAATTCGTCCGTCTGCCACTGCAGTAGCGCGTCGGTGAGGCCCTTGAACGTCTTGCCCACCATGATCGGTTCGCCGCCGTCCGGGTCACGCGCACCCAGGTGCAGGTTGGACAGGTAGCCGGTGCGCCGCCCGTAACCCCATTCGGCGCCGAGCACCACCAGATCGAGCGTGTGCTCCGGTTTCACCTTCTGCCAGGCGCGGCCGCGACGTCCCGCCGCATACGGAGCGGCGAGCGACTTGACCATCACCCCTTCGTGACCGGCGGCAAGGGCGTCGTCGAAATGGGTTGCGGCGGCGTCGCTGTCGGGGCGAATCAGCCCGGGGATGCGGTGTTGCGGGGCAACGCGTTCCAGGGCGTCCAGCCGCTCCTCCAACGGCGCGTCCAGAAGGTCGACGCCGTCGAGGTGCAGGCAGTCGAAGAAGTAGGGGTGCAGCAGCAGGTCGCGGGCGGACTCGGCGCCGAAGCGGCTCATCGTCTCCTGGAACGGTCGGGGCCGGCCGCTGTCGGTGAGTGCCAGCGTCTCCCCGTCGAACACCGCCGACGTGCAGGGCAGGCCGGCGACGAGTTCGACGAGTTCCGGCACGCTGCCGGTGATCTCACGCAAGGTGCGGGTGAAGATGTGCACGTCGTCGCCGTTGCGGTGCACCTGGATCCGCGCACCGTCGAGTTTGTATTCGACGCTGACGTCGCCGCCGAGTTCGGTCCACGCGCCGGTGAGTGATTCGGCGGGGGAGGCCAGCATGGGCCGCACCGGTCGCCCCACCTCCAGCCGGAACGCGGTGAGGGCGTCCACCCCGCCGTCGAACGCCGCGACCGCCGTCGCCGGCAGCCGTCCCGACAGCATGAACGCCCGGCGCACCGGTTCGACGGGAAGGTCGGCGGCCGCCGCGATCGCGTCGGTCATCACCCCCTCCAGAGCACCCWGGCGAAGGTCCCCGGTGAGCAGTCGCAGCAGGAAGTCMCGCWCGTCGGCGGTGGTGCGGGCGAAGAGGTCCGCGAGCAGTTCGCGTC
>NZ_JBFUGT010000083.1:0-26166 GCF_056402775.1 Rhodococcus sp. P3_B8 | reverse complement strand
GCCATGAACACACTCGAATTGTGTTCGCGGGCAGTCGTGATCAACCGGCCGTGCACCTGCGGGTCGATGCTGAACGAGTGGATGCCGCCGCGCATCGACTGCTGCACCGGCCGGGGGTGGTCCGTCGGCAGCGCGAGGAGTTCCGGAAGCCCGGCGAGCGTGTGCGTCCAGTAGTCGAGCTGGGCGGCCAGCAGACTGTCGGGGTCGTCGGCGTTGCCGAGCACCCGGTGCTGCCAGAGCGCGAAGTCGGCGTACTGCACCGGCAGCGGCGTCCAGTCCGGTGCCTGTCCCCCGGTGCGGGCCGCGTAGGCGGTCATCACGTCCCGGGCGAGCGGGGCCATGGAGAAGCCGTCGGCGCTGATGTGGTGGACGACGATGACGAGAACGTGCTCGCCGGGATCGGTACGGAACAGGGCGGCGCGCACCGGCACCGACACGGTGACGTCGAACCCGGCGCCCGCGAGTCGCGAGATGTGCTCGGGCAGTTCTGCTTCCGTCGTCGCGATCGGCGACAGATCGGGCACCACGTCCTCGGTCGGCAGGATCACCTGGACGGGTTCGCCCTCCACCATCGGGAACCGGGTGCGCAACGACTCGTGCCGGTCCATCACGTCGGCGACGGCGTCCTGCATCGCGTCCTCGTCGAGGTCGCCCGTCAACCGCACCGCGAGCGCGATGTTGTAGGCCGGGGAGTCGAGGTCGAACTGGTTGATGAACCACATGCGCTTCTGCGCCAGCGAGACCGGCAGTCGGTCGGGGCGCACCCCGGCCACCAGCGGCGGGCGTTCGGCCCCCTGCACGGCCTCGGATTCGATCCGGGTTGCCAGGGTCGCGACGGTCGGGGCGTCGAAGATCTCCCGGACCCCGATCCGGCTGCCCAGCGCGGCGTTCACCCGCGCCACCAGCCGGGTGGCCACCAGTGAGTTGCCGCCGAGGTCGAAGAAGCTGTCGTACACACCGATCCGGGGCGCGTCGAGCAGATCCGCGAAGATCGACGCGAGGATCTCCTCGATCGGGTTCCGCGGGGTGACGAATTCTGCGGACGGGCTGAGGAACTCCGGCTCGGGCAGGGCTCCCCGGTCCAGCTTGCCGGTGGCCCCGAGCGGGAACCGGTCGAGCACGATGATCCGGGTCGGCACCATGTAGGCGGGCAGCGCCTCCGCCGCCGCGTCGCGCACGACGGCGGTGTCGATGTCGGCGCCGGCCACGGGAATCACGTAGCCGACAAGGCTTTCGCCGGTGGCCTCGCTGCGGTGCACGGTCACGACCGCCTGCGCCACCGACGGGTGCGCCAGCACGGCCGCCTCGACCTCGCCGAGTTCGATGCGCTGACCGCGGAGCTTGACCTGGAAGTCGCGGCGTCCGATGTACTCGATGTTGCCGTCGGCACGCCAGCGGACGACGTCGCCGGTGCGGTACATCCGCTGTCCCGGCGCGCCGAACGGGTTCGCCACGAACCGGTCGGACGTCAGATCGCTGCGGCCGACATAGCCGCGGGCCAGCTGGATGCCGGCCAGGTACAGCTCGCCGTGCACGCCGACCGGCACGGGGTGCAGCCGGGAGTCGAGGACGTACACCTGCGTGTTCCACACGGGCGCCCCGATCGGGACCGAGGCCCGGTCGCCTWCCGTGCACTCCCAGTAGGTGACGTCGACCGCGGCCTCCGTCGGGCCGTACAGGTTGTGCAGCGCCGCGGACCCGAATTCCCGGAACGCGTCGGCGGTGGCGGGCGGCAGCGCCTCACCACTGCAGAACACCTGGCGCAGCGAACCGCAGAGTTCCGGTTCGGCGCCTGCCGTGAACACCGCGAGCATCGACGGCACGAAGTGCATGGTGGTGACCTGGTGGTCGGCGATGATGTGGGACAGGTAGGTCGGGTCGCGGTGACCGTCCGGCGCGGCGAGGACGAGTCGCGCACCGACCTCGAGGGGCCAGAACAGTTCCCACACGGACACGTCGAACGTGACGGGTGTCTTCTGCAGCACCACGTCCGTGTGGTCCATCCGGTACGTGTCCTGCATCCACAGCAAGCGGTTCACGATCGCGCGGTGGCTGACGGCGACCCCCTTGGGACGGCCGGTCGATCCGGACGTGTAGATCACGTAGGCGGTCGAATCGGGGTGGATCGGACCGCCCCGCTCGGCGTCGGTGATCGGGGTACTCGGCCGCCGGGACAGGTTCAGGGTGTCGATCTCGATCACGGACGCACCGGCCGCGCCGTCGACGCCCTCGCACCGGTCGCGGGAGGAGGTGAGAACGCATGCGGGCTCGGCGCTCTCGATCACGTAGGCGATTCGCGAGGCGGGGTGATCGGGGTCGAGCGGAACGTACGCTGCCCCGGTCTTCTCGACCGCGTAGATCGCGATCATCAGCTCGAGTGAACGGCGCAGGGCGACGGCGACCCGGGATTCGGGTCCGACGCCGCGGGCAAGGAGTTCGCGTGCCAGCCGGTTGGCGCGGGCATCGAATTCCGCGTACAGCAGTTCCTCTTCGGCGAACACGACGGCCACGGCGTCCGGGGTCCGGGCCACCTGCGCCTCGAACAGGCTGACCAGGGTCGCCGAGTCCGGCACGGCGACGTCCGTGTCGATCCACTGCTCGAGCATCCGGTGGGTCTCGTCCGCACCGATCAGGTCGATATCGCCGACCTTCGCGTCCGAACCGGCGGTGACGGTCTCGAGCAAGGTGACGAAGCGTTCGGCCAGCGCCGTCATCGTCGGCGGGTCGAACAGTTCCGACGCGTACGAGAATTGGACGTCGATCGCACCCGGGGCGCCGGATTCCTCGGTGTGCTCGGTGAGGATGACCTGCAGGTCGAACTTGGCGGCGCCGGTCTCGAGGGCCTCGACCTCCACGTCGAGCCCGGGCAGCTCGAGCCGCGTGTTCGCGAATCCCTGCAGCACCAGCATCACCTGGAACAGCGGTGAATGTGCCTCGGAGCGGGTCGGCTTCAGTTCGTCGACGAGCCGCTCATACGGCAGATCGGTGTTGCTGAACGCCTCCAGATCCACGGAGCGGGTGTGGGAGAGGATCTCGGGGAAGCTGCGATCGGGGTCGACGGTGGTGCGCAGGACGACGGTGTTGACGAACATGCCGACAACGTCGTCGAGTTGGCGTTCGCCACGACCGGAGACCGGGGATCCGATCGACACGTCGGACGAGCCGCTCGACCGGGACAGCAGGACCGCGAGGGCGGCGTGCACCACCATGAACAGGCTGGCGTCGTTGGCGCCCGCGATCTCGAGCAGCGCGGCGTGGATGCGCGCCGGGATCGAGAAGTCGGCGGTGGCGCCGATCATCGACTGCCGGGCCGGGCGCGGCCGGTCGGTCGGCAGGTCCATGACCTCGGGGGCGCCGTCGAGGGTGCGGGCCCAGAACGCCAGTTGGCGGGCGAGGAGGCTCGTCGGATCGTCGGGGGAACCGAGCAGCTCGCGCTGCCACACCGCGAAATCGGCGTACTGCACCTCGAGCGGTGCCCACTGCGGCGTGTCGCCTGCGGCGCGGGCGTGGTAGGCCACCATCACGTCCCGGGTCAGCGGTGTCATCGACAGGCCGTCGGCGGCGATGTGGTGCACCACGAACACCAGCACGTGATCGTCGGTCGCGGTGCGGTAGAGCTCCGCCCGGATCGGCGGTTCGACGGTGACGTCGAAACCGGTTGCGGCGTCGGCGATCAGGCGGGATTCGAGCTCGTTCTCGGCCACCTCGACCGCGTCGAGGTGCGGGCTCACCTCGGCGACCGGCAGAACCACCTGAATGGGACCGTTGGGGGTGTTCGGGAACACCGTCCGCAGCGACTCGTGCCGGGCGAGGACGTCACTCACCGCGGTCCGCAGCGCGTCCACCTCGAGCGTGCCGCGCAGCCGGATGCCGACGGGAATGTTGTATGCGGGCGAGGCCGTGTCGAGCTGGTTGATGAACCACATCCGTTGCTGCGCCAGCGACACCTGCACCGGGCCGGACCCGGCCCGCGGAGCGAGCACGGGGCGGGCGGAGGTGCGGGGCCCGAGAACGTCGACGCGGGCACTGAGCAACGCGACGCTGGGCGCCTCGAACAGATCGAGCACCCCGATCTCCGTGCTCAGGGCCGCGTTGACCCGGGACACCACGCGAGTCGCGACGAGGGAGTCGCCGCCCAGGTCGAAGAAGCTGTCGTCGACGCCGATGCGCTCGACTCCCAGAAGCGCCGCGAACACCTCCGCGATCTGCATCTCGGTCGGGGTCACCGGCGCCCGGTAGACGGTGGAGGTGGCCTCGAACTGCGGTTCCGGCAACGCCTTCCGGTCGAGTTTGCCCGCCGGGGTCAGCGGGACCTCGCGGAGCACCATCACCCGGGCGGGCACCATGTGCGCGGGCAGCGCGGCCGCGGCGTGCTCGAGGATGTCGCCGACGACGATGTCCGTCCCGCCCTCGGGGAGCACGTACGTCACCAGCACGGTGTCGCCGGACGGTGCGGTCCGTCCGACCGTGGTCGCGAACGCCACACTCGGATGCGAGCGGACGACGGCGTCGATCTCGCCGAGTTCGATGCGGAACCCGCGGATCTTCACCTGGAAGTCGGTGCGGCCCAGGTATTCCAGCTGTCCGGCAGCGTTCCACCGTGCCAGGTCGCCGGTGCGGTACATCCGCTCGCCGGGCGCCCCGTGGGGGTCGGCGACGAACCGTTCGGCCGTCGGGATCGACCGATTGTGGTACCCGCGTGCCACACCGTCACCGGTGATGTACAGCTCACCGGGGACCCCTTTCGGGACGGGGTGCAACCGCGAATCGAGCACCAGCAGAGCGCAACCGCGGGACGGGCGGCCGATCGTCACCGGTTCACCGACCGTCAACGGTCCGGCCACGCTCGCGACGACGGTGGCCTCGGTCGGGCCGTATGCGTTGAACATGACCCGCCCCGGCGCCCACTGCGCCACCAGCGCAGGAGGACAGCTCTCACCACCGGTGACGACGCACCGGATGTGGTCGAGGCCGGTCGGATCGACGGATGCCAGCGCGGCGGGGGTCACGAACGCGTGCGTCACCCGTTCCCGACGCAACAGGTCCGCGAGTTCGGTACCGCCGTACACCGTCGACGGCGCCACCACCATCGTGGCGCCGGCACCCACCGCGAGAAGCAGTTCCAGGATGGACGCGTCGAAACTCGGTGAGGAGAAGTGCAGGGTGCGGGACTCCGCGGTCACGGCGAACCGCTGCCGCTCGTCCTCGGCGAAATTGGCCAGGCCGATGTGAGTGACGACGACACCCTTGGGTGTGCCGGTGGAACCGGACGTGTAGATCAGGTAGGCCGGATCCGCGGTCCGCAGCGGCCGCAGGCGGTCGGGGTCGGCGACCGTGCCGGCCGCGTGCTGCGCCAGGTCCCGGCCGAACGACGCGTCGTCCATCACGAACCACGGCGTGATCTCCGGCAGCGACGACCGGTGCGCCGCCACGGTGAGACCGACGACCGCACCGGAATCGGTGAGCATGTGCTCGATGCGATCGGRCGGATAGTTCGGGTCGACCGGGACGAACGCGGCCCCGGACTTCGCGACCGCCCAGGTGGCCAGCACCGATTCGATCGACCGCGCGATCGCCAGCGCCACAACCGAACCCGGTCCCACACCGTGTCCGATCAGCATGCGGGCGAGACGGTCCGACTGCGCGTCGAGTTCGGGGTAGGTCAGGGTGCGTCCCTGGTAGACGAGGGCGTCCCCGTCGCCGCCCGCCTCGACGGCGCGCGCGAGCAACGCGGGCAGCGTGCGGGGCTCGACCGACGGTTCGTCGCGGACCGGCGCGAGTTCCGCGTATTCGACCTGCTCGAGGAGGTCGACGTCCCCGATCGGTGCGGCGGGGTCCGCCGTCACCGTCTGCAGGATGCGAACGAAGCGCGCGGCCAGGGCCTCCGCGCCGGCGCGGTCCCACACGTCCGTCGCGAACCGCAACCGGCCGATGATGCCGCCCGTCTCCGATTCGGTGAGGGAGAACACGAGATCCAGCCCCAGCGCGCGGTGTTCGCGCTGGATCGGGCTGACCGTCACGTCCCCGGACGAGTAGTGCGGATGGCCACCGTCGGTGAATTCGAGCATCACCTGGAACAGCGGGGCGTGCGAGGGATCGGATTCGGCCCCGAGGGTGGCGACGAGATCGTCGAAGGGCAGCGCCGCATGCGCGAACGCGGCCCGGTCGGCGTCCCGGACCCGGCTCAGGTGGTCGACGAACGACGTTGCGGTGTCCACCTGCGACCGCAGGACGGTCTTGTTGAAGAATGCTCCGGCTTCCGGGTCGTCGGAGTCGGAAGCCTCGCGCCCGACGACCGGCGTTCCGATCACGACGTCGTCGGTGTCGCCCAGCCGGCCCAGGAGTACGGCCAGCGCGGCGTGCAGCGTGGTGAAGATCCCGGTGCCCGCCTCCTCGGCAAGCAGTGCCGCGCGGCGCTGCACGTCCGCGTCGACGGCGAACCCGACGACCTCGCCGGCCCCGGCCCGCTCAACCGGACGCGGCCGATCCAGTGGCAGTGCCGTCACCTCCGGCAGGCCGGCCAACTCCCGCTTCCAGAACGCGAGCTGGGCCTCCCGCTCGAGGAACCGCGCGCCGAGGCGCGCACTCTCGGCGTGAATGTCGGCGGTCCGTGTCTGCGGCTCGGCCGTGACGAACTCCTCGACCAGTTCCACGAACCTGCGGTGGTGGGCGCGCAACTCCTCCGAGCCGTACCGGTTGGGGTTGCCGCGGAAATCGAGGAGCGTCTGCCCGTCACCGCTCTGATAGATGTTGACCAGCAGGTCGTCCACCGGGCCCGATGTCACGATGTGGTACTCGCCCGTGACCGTGCCGAGAGTGAACGCCTGGTGGAACAGCATGACGTTCACCATCGGGCCGGCGAGGCCCTCCGCGGTCCCGGCGAGCCCGGCATCGCGGCGGATGTCCTCGAGGCTGCACCGCTGATGGCGCAGCGCACCCATCAGTTCGAGCTGCGTTCGCTGCACGAGCTCGGCCACCGTGTCCTCCGGGCGGACGGTGATCCGCAGCGGGGCGACGTTGACGAGCATGCCACCGGACCGCTGCAACGGCGCCGTGGTGCGCGCCGACACCGGCAGGTTGATGAGCACGTCCCGCTTGCCCGTCATCCGGGACAGATAGCAGGCGAACCCGGCGAGCAGTACCGCCGCCGACGTGGCGCCGACCCGCTGATCCGACTCTCCGAGGAAACCCAGTGCGGTGTCGGAGATCTTCGCGCTCTCGAGCCGGCTCTTCGCCGCCGCGGGCGCGTCGTGGGTGGCGAGCGTCGACCCGTGCTCGATGCCGACAATGCGTTCGGCCCAGTACAACCGGTCGTTCTCGAAGCGGCTCGACGCCCGGTACTTCTGGTCCAGCTCGTAGAGGTCGCGCAGATCCAGCGCACGGTTCGGTTCCGGTTCGGTGCCCTCGACCGCCGCCGTGTACAGCGCCGCGATCCGGTTCACCATGGTCATACCGCTGTATCCGTCGAGCGCGACGTGGTGAATCCTGGTGTACCACAGGTAGTGCTGCTCACCGACCTGGAGAACGTTCATCTCGACGAGCCGGTCCCGGGTGAGCCGGAGCGGCGTCGCGTAATCCTCGTCGATCCACACCTGCGCGGCAGCCATCGGGTCGGACTCGCCCCGGAAGTCGAGGAATCCGATCGACGGGTCGATGCTGAAATCGACCGCCTGGTAGGGCTCCCCGTCGACGTCCAGCAGTCGCAGGAACGGCGACTGGAACTCCTGACCCGCCCGGACCGCCGCATCGCTCAACAGGTCCAGGTCGATCTCGCCCCGCAACTCGATGTACTGGGCGATGAACTTCGGAACGGTGGGGCTCAGTTGTTGGGCGAACCACATGCTGCGTTGCACCGAGGAGAGCGGGAAGGCCCCTTCGGGAACGTTCACATCTTCGGCGCCGTTATTCGGCTGCGGCGAATTCACACTCGTCATCTCGTTCCCCCAGCGGGTAGAAGACCTTGGATGCGCAAGTCCTGCGCGTGAGACGGACCAACCGACGCCGGTCTCCCACGCTGTACTGATCGTGCTGTACGCGTGGGCTCGGCGTGCGTCGATTCGTGATGTTCGTTTCGGAATCGCCATCGACGGGCGACGGTCGGACCGGTCGAGCAGAGTGCGTCCTACGCTCCCCCGCCTCTGTCCGAGGCTCAGCGGAAGCGTTCGGCCTCACGTGCGAGTTGCACGAGGTCGGCGCACAGAGACTCCACCTCATGGGCCGCCGCACCTTCGGCAACGGCTGTCGCCACGTCCTCGGCGGCACATCGAACCTGGAAAACCCGGTCGACCATGGCGGAGGCTTCCTCCGAGGTGAGCACCACCGCATCGGCGGGGATGCTCGTGCCCTTGACCTGGTTGCGCTGCTCGTATGCGCGCTGCCGGCAGGATTGGCGGCAGTACCGGCGGCGCCGCCCCATCCCTGTCTCGGCCACTTCCCGGCCGCACCACACACAGGAATCGGGTCTGCGGGAGGCGCCGGTCATGGTCAACCACCTTACTGCGCGGCGCCTCGAGGCCCGCCCGGTAAGATGTCGAGGTTGCATCTGCGCGGCGTGCGGGAACCAATCGGGAGGCCGTGGCGTTGTAGATGAGTGTGAACGCTTGGTTCTGGTCCAGGCGTACTCGCGCGGAGACGATCGAGGAGAGGACACAACCATGGCAGATCGCGTACTTCGAGGAAGTCGACTCGGAGCGGTGAGCTACGAGACCGACCGTGACCACGACCTCGCGCCCCGTCGGATGGCCAAGTACCGGTGCGACAACGGTGAGGTCTTCGACATTCCCTTCGCCGACGATGCCGAGATTCCCGGCACGTGGCTGTGCCGTAACGGCCTCGAGGGAACCCTGGTCGAGGGCACTGCGCCCGAGGCCAAGAAGGTCAAGCCGCCGCGTACCCACTGGGACATGCTGCTCGAACGCCGTTCCAAGGAGGAACTGGAGGAGCTGCYGAAGGAGCGCCTCGACCTGCTGAAGGCGAAGCGCCGCGGAGCCTGACACAGGCAACCGAACCGTACGAACGCCGTCTCGGCTCTGCCGGGGCGGCGTTCGCCGCGTCCGGGGAGACTGCGACCCCGGCTTCGGCGCGGACGGGGTGTTCGACACGGACAAGCTTCTGTTCGTCACTGGGCTGGTCACCGTCTCGACAGGACTCATCCAAGTACTCCGATCTGCTGAACGCGGGCGCGTTACATTCCGAGCACACAAAGCACCGAGCGTCACGCCCCGAACACGCAGTCGAAGAAACCACGTATGACCGACCTCTCGGGCTTCCGTACCATTTGAGAGGTAGGTCACATGACCGCTCTCAATCTACTATTCGGTACCGCGGAGTCWAGGGTTTGGTCTTCTCTTCGGGTAAATCTCACACCTGGGGTATGAAATCGGCACCCCGAAACCACGACCGGTCGGGCGTCCACGACATTCGGGGTGGTCAACCGCTCGTTTTCCGTACAACCACTCACATTTCGTGGTATTCCCCCATCACCGCCCAAACCAAACCTTCCGGTCTGTCGGGCGGTGATGCGGTCAGCGCACCGAGTGCGGCCGGTTCGCGCTGTCGTCGGGATCGCTGTCCCTGCCGGTGTCGGGCGCGGCGTGCCGCGGCCGAGGATGCGAACGCTCGAGGTGCGGTGCGATCGCGGCGAGAGCAGCCGGCGTCGTCATCGTCCAGTGCGTCGCGTCCACCGGATGCTCGTCGATGCTCCCGCGCACGAACTGGCCCCAGCAGGTCACCGGGTCCACGTGGAAACCGTCGTCCAGGGCGGCGGTGAAGAACACCAGATCGCCGTCGAACACCCTCGGCCGGTGTGCGTCGATCAGTGCGGGGGCTCGCAGCGCATTGCCGTAGATCCGTTCGAGTTCCGAAGCGGTCAGCGCCGCCAGCGGCCCTCCGACGACCCGCAGCAGTGCCGCCGCCCGCTCGGCGTCGAACTGTCCGTCCGGCGCGAGTTCGTCGAGCACGCTGTCGTCCGGGAGGTCCAGGCCGACACCGCCGAGAAGATCCGCGGTGGTCGCGGAATTCTCCACGCTGCGGTCGATCCCGACATAGCTGTCGAGGAGCCCCAGCAGACGCACCTCTTCACCGGCGTCCTGCAACTGCACGGCCATCTCGTGAGCGATGACCCCGCCCAGCGACCACCCCACCAGGTGGTACGGGCCGTGCGGCTGGACCGAACGGATCTCCCGGACGTAGCGGGCCGCGAAGTCGGTGATCGTCTCCAGGTGCGGCTCGTCCTCGGTCAGCGCGGGCGACTGCAGCCCGTAGATCGGCCGGTCCTGGGTCAGCTCGCGGCCGAGCCCCGCATAGCTCCAGGCGAGCCCGATGAACGGATGGACACAGAACAGCGGCTCCGCCGTCCCTCTCGTGCGGATCGGGAGCAGCACGTCGAGTGACGCACCGGCACCGTCCACCCCGTCGTTCGTCCACTTCTGGATGCGTTGTCCCAGCGACTGCGGGGTGGGGTCGCTGAACATCCATTGCAGCGGGAAGTCGATTCCCAGCTCGGACCCGAGCGCGGATGCGACCCGGGTGGCGATCAGCGAGTTGCCCCCGAGGTCGAAGAAGCTGTCCGTCACTCCCACGCGGTCGATGCCGAGCACGTCGGCGAACACCGTCGCGACAGCACGCTCGGCCGCCGTTCGCGGCGCCTGGTACTCGTCGGCCGCCGACCGGACGGCCGGTGCGGGCAGGGCCTTGCGGTCGAGTTTGCCGTTCACCGACAGCGGCAGGGTGTCGAGGTGCAGGACGCGCGCCGGGATCATGTACGACGGGACGCGGGCCGACAGGTATGCACGCACGTCGGACCAATCGGCCGCGCGCCGGCCCACCAGGTACGCCACCAGCGCTTCCTCGCCGCGGTCGTCGCGGTGCACCACCACGACCGCCTGCGACACGTCCGGATGGGTCTCGAGCGCGGTTTCGATCTCCCCCAACTCGATCCGCTGACCGCGCAACTTCACCTGGAAATCGGTACGACCCAGATACTCCAGCGCACCATCGGTGCGGCGACGCACCAGATCCCCCGTGCGGTACATCCGCCCACCCGCCACATGCGGATTCGCCACGAACCGATCCGCCGACAGATCCGCCCGGTTCAGATATCCCCGCGCCAGCTGATCCCCCGCCAGATACAACTCCCCCGCCACCCCGTTCGGCACCGGATGCAACCGGGCATCGAGCACATGCACCTGCGTGTTCCACACCGGACGCCCGATCGGCACCGTCACCGTGTCCGCCGCACCGSTCTCCCAGTACGTGACGTCGACCGCGGCCTCCGTCGGCCCGTACAAGTTGTGCAGATCGGCACCACTGACCGCCCGGAACCGCGACACCTGCTCCGGCGTCAACGCCTCACCCGAACAGAACACCAACCGCAACGAATCACACACCGCCACAGCAGGTTCGGCAGTGAACACCGACAGCATCGACGGCACGAAATGGGTGGTCGTCACGTGACGTTCCTGCATCAGCCCTGTCAGATACCGCGGATCGCGGTGTCCGTCCGGCGCGGCGATCACCAGGGAGGCTCCCACCTGCAGCGGCCAGAACAGCTCCCACACCGATACGTCGAACGTCACCGGAGTCTTCTGCAGAACGACGTCCGCACTGGTCAGGGTGTATTCGTGCTGCATCCACAGCAGGCGGTTCACGATCGCACCGTGGGTGACCGCGACGCCCTTCGGCCGGCCCGTCGACCCGGACGTGAAGATCACGTACGCCGTGTTCGCCGGGGACAGCGGCCACAGCCGGTCCGCATCGGTGACGGGCGAGTCGTCGAAGCCGGAGAAATCCTCGGACGCGACGTCGATGACGGGGACCGATCCGCCGCCGGGGAGTCCGGCACCGCTGACCAGGACACATGCCGGCCGTGCGGTGTCGAGTACATACGCGGTGCGCTCGGCCGGATGGTCCGGATCCACCGGCAGGTACGCGCCACCGGCCTTCACGACGGCGTAGATCGCGACGAGCAGATCGATCGACCGGCGCATCGCGACCGCCACCACCGACTCGGGGCCGACGCCCTGCTCGATCAGTCCGCGCGCCAGCCTGTTCACGCGGGCGTCGAAGTCGGCGTACGTCAACTCGTCCCGGTCGAAGATCACCGCGATCCGGTCGGGGTCCGCCGCGACCCTCGTGTCGAACAGCGACGCCAGGGTCCCGGCGGGCACCTCGTGCGATGTCGCGTTGGTGCCGGCGATCTGCTTCCGTTCGCCGCTGCCGAGGACATCGATGTCGCCGACCGCGGTGTCCGGACTGTCGGCGGCCGCCCGCAGAATCTGCAGGAACCGCTGTCCGAACACGTGCATGGACGGCTCGTCGAACAGGTCGGAGGCGTACGTGAGGCGGGCCGCGATCCCGTCCGGACTTCCCGCCGAGTCGAACTGCTCCATCAGGGTGAGCTGCAGGTCGAACTTGGCGATGTCGACGTCGAAGTCGACGCCGCTCATCGACAGGTCACCCAGTTGAAGTGTCGCCTGGTCGAGGTTCTGGAACGTGAGCATCACCTGGAACAGGGGATGCCGCCCGGTGGACCGCGACGGATTGACGACCTCTACGAGGCGCTCGAACGGGACGTCCGCGTGGGAGAAGGCGGCGAGATCGGTCTCGCGCACGTCGGCGACCAGTTCGGCGAAGGTCCGGCCTCCGTCGACCTGCTGGCGCAGGACCAGCGTGTTGACGAACATCCCGATCAGGTCGTCGAGTTCGCGTTCGCCTCGGCCCGCGACGGGGGTGCCGATGGCGATGTCCCCGGTGCCGGAGAGTCGGCTCAGCAGCACCGCGAGCGCCGAGTGCACGAGCATGAACAGGGACGCGTTCGCGTCCCGCGCCGTACCCAGGAGCGTGCCGTGCAGGTCGGCCGGCACGGCGAAGTCGACGGTGCCGCCCCGGTACGACGCGACCGCGGGACGCGGGCGGTCGGTGGGCAGGTCCAGCTGATCCGGTGCGCCCGCGAGGGTCTGCGTCCAGAACGCGAGTTGCCGTGCCGACACCGATTCGGGATCGGCCTCGTCGCCGAGAAGCGCCCGCTGCCACAGCGCGTAGTCGGCGTACTGCACCGGCAACGGCGCCCAGTCGGGCGTGGTGTCCGCCGACCGCGCCGCGTACGCCGTCATCACGTCCCGCACCATCGGTGCCATCGACCAGCCGTCGCCGGAGATGTGATGGACCACCAGGGCGAGAACGTGTTCCGTCGGAGAGATGCGGAAGATCCGCACCCGCACCGGAACCTCCGTGGTGACGTCGAATCCGGTGGTCACCAGGCCGGCGATCTGAGCGGGCAGCGCAGCCTCGTCCGTCGCGACGACGGACAGCTCGCCCCCTACCCGGTCGACGGGCAGGATCACCTGGTGCGGGCCGTCCGCGGAGTCCGGGTACACCGTCCGCAGCGACTCGTGCCTGCGGACGACGTCGGCGACCGCATGCTGCAGTGCGTCGACGTCCAGCGCGCCCGACAGGCGAACCGCCGCGGGAATGTTGTGCACCGCGGAGTTCGGGTCGAACCTGTTGAGGAACCACATCCGGCGTTGCGCCGACGACAGCGGAATCCGTTCGGGGCGCACCGCCGGTGTCAGCGCCGGGCGGGCGGGTGCGGTCGCCTCGATCGAATCCAGTAGTGCCGCCAGGGCGGCGACGGTGGGCGCCTCGAACAGGGTTCGAATCTCCACGCGGCGCCCGAGCCGCTCGGACAGCCGGGCGACCACCCGGGTGGCGACGAGGGAGTTGCCACCGAGGTCGAAGAAGTTCGCGGCGGCACCGACCTGGTCGACGCCGAGCACGTCGGCGAACACGGCGGCAACCGCTTCCTCCGTGGGCGTCGCGGGAGCGCGATATTCGTCTGTCGCCGAGGCGAAGTCGGGCGCAGGAAGGGCCTTGCGGTCGAGTTTGCCGTTCGAGGTCAGGGGTAGTTGCGCGAGCACGACGAGGGCGGCGGGCACCATGTAGCTCGGCACCGCCGCGCCGACAGCGGCGAGAACCGCAGCGGAGTCGACGGCGGCGCCGTCCTCGGGGACGACGTACGCGATCAGGGCGGTCCCGGTGTGCGGGTGCTGGTGGGCGACGACGACGGCCTGCCCCACCGCCGCGCTCGACACCAGGGCGGACTCGATCTCGCCGAGTTCGATGCGGAACCCGCGAACCTTCACCTGGAAGTCGGAGCGCTCGAGGTACTCGAGGACACCCCTGCTGTCCCGGACGCGCCAGCGGACCACGTCGCCGGTGCGGTAGAGCCGCGAACCGGATGCGCCGAAGGGGTTGGCCACGAAGCGTTCGGCCGTCAGATCCGCGCGAGCGACGTAGCCGCGGGCCAGTTGCTCACCGGCCAGGTACAGCTCACCCGCCACCCCGACGGGGACCGGGTTCAGCCGGGCATCCAGCACGAACACCTGCGTGTTCCACTCGGGTCCGCCGATGGGAACGGTGTCGATGTCGCCGGCGGTGTGTGTCCAGGCGGTCACGGACACGGCGGCCTCGGTGGGCCCGTACAGGTTGTGCAGCGCGACGGTCCCGAACCGGCGGCGGAAGCGGGCGGCGGTGTCGACGGGCAGCGCCTCGCCGATGCACAGCACCCGCCGCAGGGCCGGCTGCTCCCCGGCATCCGCCAGGAAGGCCTCCAACAGGGACGGCACGAAATGTGCTGTCGTGACGCACTGCTGACGCATCAGGTCCGCCAAGTAGGCCGGGTCGCGGTGACCGTCCGGGCGGGCGATGACCAGTCGGGCGCCCGTGGTCAGCGGCCAGAACAGTTCCCACACCGACAGGTCGAACGTGACGGGTGTCTTCTGCACGACGGCGTCGGTGGTGTCGAGCGGGTATTCGTGCTGCTTCCAGCGGAGTTGGTTCGCGATGGCGGCGTGAGTCACGGCGACCCCCTTGGGGCGGCCGGTGGACCCGGACGTGAAGATCAGGTACGCCGTGTTCTCCGGCCGCAGCGGGGCGAGGCGATGCGCATCGGTCACCGGTTCGCGGGGCGAGCCGGCGAGGTCGAAGCTGTCGATCTCGATGACCGGGACGTTCACGGAGGCGAACCCGTCCGAGGACGTGGTGAGGATGCACGCCGGGCGTGCGGTCGCGAGCACGTAGGCGAGTCGGTCGGCCGGATGGGTGAGATCGATCGGCAGGTACGCGCCGCCGGCTCGCAGCACCGCGTACATCCCGACCAGCAGTTCGATCGACCGGTTCATCGCCAGTCCCACCACGGATTCCGGTCCCACCCCGCGAGCGATCAGCCGGTGGGCGAGGGCGTCGACACGGCGGTCGAACTCTGCGTACGTCAGTTCGGTGCCCTCGAAGAACACCGCGGCCTTGTCGGGGGTGCGCGACACCTGGGCGGAGAACAGTTCGGCGAGCGTCGTCGGCTGCAGATCGACGCCGCTGTCGTTGAAGTCGGCGAGGACCGACTGCCGTTCGGGGCCGTCGAGGAGGTCGATGGCCCCGACGGCCACGTCCGGATCCTGTACGACCGACTCGAGGACGCGGGTGAAGCGTTCCGCGAACGCCCGCACGGTGGATTCGTCGAAGAGGTCGATGGCGTAGGTGAACTGGGYCTCGATCACGTCCGGGGATCCGTCGGCGTCGTGCTTCTCCGACAGTGTCAGGTGCAGATCGAAGTTGGAGATCGTGTTCGGTACGTCGAGTCCCTCGACGTGCAGTCCGGGAAGCTCGAGCGTGGTGGTGGCGAGGTTCTGGAACGAGAACGCGACCTGGAACAGCGGGTGGTGCGCGCGGGACCGGGCCGGGTTCAGCACGTCGACGAGGCGCTCGAACGGAATGTCGGAGTGCGCGAACGCATTCAGATCGACAGACCGCGCGTCGGCGAGGCTGTCGGCGAACGAACTCGCGAGGTCCACGTGGGTGCGCAGCACCAGGGTGTTCACGAACATCCCGACGAGTTCGTCGAGGGATTCCTCACCGCGGCCGGCGATGGGTGCGCCGACGGCGATGTCGGACTCGTTGCTCAGTCGCGCGAGAAGCACCGCGAGCGCGGTGTGCATCACCATGAACAGGGACGTGTTCCGGCCGCGGGCGAGCGCCAGCAGGGCGCGGTGGGTGCCGGCGCCGATGGTGAACGGCACGTGCGCGCCCCGGTGCGACGCGACCGCGGGACGGGGACGGTCGGTCGGCAGGGACAGCCGGTCCGGCAGACCCTCCAGTGTGCGGGTCCAGTAGGCGATCTGAGCGGCGGCGACAGATTCGGGATCGGCCTCGTCGCCGAGGAGTTCCCGCTGCCACAGGCTGTAGTCGGCGTACTGCACCGGCAGCGGCGTCCAGCGGGGAACGTGTCCCTCGGCGCGGGCGGTGTAGGCGAGCATGACGTCGCGGGCCAGCGGGGCGAGCGACCAGCCGTCACCCGAGATGTGGTGGGCGACCATCACGAGCACGTAGTCGTCGGCGCCGACGCGGTACATCCGGGCCCGCAGGGGCACGTCCGCGGTCACGTCGAAGCCCGTCGTGACGAGTGCGAGCACCCGCTCGAGGGCGTCGTCGGGGTGCGCCGTCACCGGTGTCAGGTCGGGCACCGCGTCCCCGGCGGGCACGATCACCTGGTGCGGACCGTCGGCGGAGTCGGGATAGACGGTGCGCAGCGCCTCGTGCCGCCCGACGAGATCGGCGATCGCGATCTGCATGGCACGCAGGTCCACCTCGCCCGACAGCCGGAGCGCGACCGGCAGGTTGTAGGCGGGCGATGCGGTGTCGAACTGGTTGATGAACCACATCCGCTGCTGGGCGAGCGACAGCGGAATGTGTTCGGGCCGGGGCTTCGCCGTCAGCGCGGGGCGCCGCACACTGTGGGCGGTGGTCTCGGTGATACGTGCCGCGAGCGCGGCCACGGTCGGCGACTCGAACACTTCACGGACCCCGACGTGGACGTCGAGTGCCGCGTTGATCCGCGACACCACCTGGGTGGCGAGCAGCGAGTTGCCGCCGAGGTCGAAGAAGCTGTCGTGGATGCCGATCTCCGGCAATGCGAGGATGTCCGCGAAGATACCGGCGACGATCACCTCCATCGGGTTCCGCGGTGCCTCGAATGTCGTGGCCGCGGCGGCGAAGATCGGCTCGGGCAGCGCGGCCCGGTCGAGCTTGCCCGCCGGGGTGAGCGGCAGGGCGTCGAGGAGGGTGACGGAGGCGGGAACCATGTAGGCGGGCAGGGTGCGTCCGACGAAGTTCGCGACCTCGACCCGGTCCACGTCTTCACCGGTGAACGGCAGCACGTACGCGACGAGGGAGGTCTCCCCGTTCGGGTGCTCGTACCCGATCGTGGTGGCGTACTCGATCTGCGGGTGTGCGGTGAGCGCGGCATCGATCTCGCCGAGTTCGATCCGGAATCCGCGGATCTTCACCTGGTGGTCGGTGCGGCCGACGAAATCGAGGACGCGGTTCTCCCGCCACCGGACGAGGTCGCCGGTGCGGTACATCAGGTCGCCGGGCTCGCCGTACGGGTCGGCGACGAAGCGTTCGGCGGTCAGTCCCGGCCGTCCGAGGTAGCCGCGGGCGAGGCTCGGGCCTCCGACGTACAGTTCGCCCGGCACACCCACCGGCACGGGGCGCAGCCGGCCGTCCAGCACGAGTGCCCGCACTCCGCGGCTCGGGCCGCCGATGGTGACCGGTTCGCCGGCGCGGAGGGGTTCGGTGATGGACGACATGATCGTCGCCTCGCTGGGGCCGTACGCGTTGACCATGCGACGCCCGGGCGCCCAGCGGGCGACCAGTTCCGGTGGGCACACGTCACCGGCGACCACGACCACGGCGAGGTCGTCGAGCCCGTGATGGTCCACCGACGCCAGCGCCGCCGGAGTGGAGAACGCATGGGTGACGTGTTCCGCGGCGAGCAGTTCCGCGAGTTCCGATCCGCCGTAGATCGTGGGCGGGGCGATGACCATCGTGGCTCCCGCGCCGAGTGCCATCAGCATCTCGAACACCGAGGCGTCGAAACTCGGGGACGCGAAATGCAGTGTCCGCGAACGGGAGGTGACCCCGAGGAGCTCACGCTCGTCGGTCACCAGATTGATCAGACCGCGATGCGTGACTGCGACTCCCTTGGGCCGGCCGGTGGACCCCGACGTGTAGATGACGTACGCCACCTGGTCGGACAGGATCGGGCGCATGCGGTCGCGGTTGGTGAGCGGCAACCGGGATTCGTGGGTGCAGCGCACCTCGACCGCCGGGTCGTCGAGGAGCATCCAGCGGATCGAGTCCGGGAGCAGATCCTGTTTCGCGGACACGGTGATCCCGACCATCGCCCCGGAGTCCTGCACCATGTGCAGAATGCGGTCCGCGGGATAGCCGGGGTCGACGGGCACGAACGCGGCACCGGTCTTGGCCACCGCCCACACGGCCACCACGGATTCGACGGACCGCGGCAGTGCCAGCGCGACCCGGGTTTCGGGTCCCACTCCCCTGTCGACGAGCAACCGGGCCAGCTGATTCGACCGTTCGTCGAGGTCCCGGTACGTGAGGCTCTCTTCGTCGAAGACGACGGCGGGTCCGTCCGGTGCCGCGGCGACGGCGTCGGCGAGGATCTCGGGCAGCATCTGCACCGGTCGCGGGTCGGCGCCGCGCACCGGGGTGAGCGCCGCGTATTCCTCGWCGCCGAGGACCGGAATGTCACCGATCGGCCGCTGCGGGTCGGCGACGACCGCCTCGAAGATCCGCCGCAGCCGGGTCGCGTACTCGGCGGCGGTGCTCTCGTCGAAAATGTCTGTCGCGTAAACCAGTTCGGCGTCGATGCCGGCGCCCTCGGAGGCGGCGTCGAGCCGCTCGGTGAGCGTGAAGTGCAGGTCGAACTTCGCGATGCTCGCGTCGAGGGTGATCGGCTCCACCGACAGCCCGTCCAGTTCGAGTCGGTCGGCGGAGACCGCCTGCACGCCTAGCGCCACCTGGAACAGCGGGTGGTGCGAGGTGGAGCGGACCGGGCTGAGTACCTCCACCAGCCGCTCGAACGGCAGRTCCGCGTGGGCGAACGCCTCGAGGTCGACATCCCGGGCCTGTTCGAGCAGCGACACGAACGACGCCCCCGGGTCCAGCGTCGTGCGCAACACGAGGGTGTTGACGAACATGCCGATGATGTCGTCGAGTTCCACCCGGCCGCGACCGGCGATCGCCGTGCCGACGGTGATGTCGGAGCTGGTGCTGAGCCGGCCCAGCAGGACGCTGAGCGCGGCGTGGGCGACCATGAAGATGCTGGCGCCGTGCGCGCGTGCCAGCTCGGCCAGGGCCCGGTGCGTGTCCGCGTCCAGGGTGAAACGCGTTGCCGCACCCCGATGCGACGGAACGGCCGGCCTGCCCCGGTCGCCCGGCAGGTACAGCTGGTCCGGGACACCGGCGAGTGTCCGGGTCCAATACTCGAGCTGGGCGGCGGCGAGGCTGCCCGGGTCGGATTCGGCGCCGAGCACCTCCCGCTGCCACAGCGCGTAGTCGGCGTACTGCACCGGCAGCGGTGCCCAGGTGGGCGCACGGCCTGCCGCGCGGCTCGAGTACGCGATCATCACGTCCCGGATCAGCGGTTCCATGGACACGCCGTCGGCAGAGATGTGATGGACGACGAGAGCGAGCACGTGCTCGGTGTCGCCGAGCGAGTACACCTTCACCCGCAGTGGCACGGCTTGGGAGACGTCGAAGCCGGTCAGCAGGAACTGCTCGAGATCCGCGCGTAGCCCGGTCTCGTCCACGCGGACCGGTGCGGCGTCGGGGGTGAACTCTCCGGGTTCGAGGATCACCTGGTGCGGTCCGCCCCGGGAATCGGGGAAGACGGTCCGCAGCGATTCGTGCCGGGTGATCAGATCGTCGATCGCCGCGGCCAGCGCCGCTGTGTCCAGCGGTCCGGTGAGCCGGACCGCGGCGGGCAGGTTGTATGCGGGCGAGGACGTTTCGAACTGGTTGAGAAACCACATCCGCTGCTGCGCGAGTGAGAGGGGGATCCGGTCGGGGCGGACCGCCGCCGTCAAGGGTGCGATCGCCGTGGTCGGACCGTGCCCGTCGAGTCGCCCGGCCAGGGCCGCGACGGTGGGGGCGTCGAACACGTCGCGGATGGCGACGCGTGTCTCCGTCGCGACCCCGATGCGGGTGCTGAGCTTGGTGGCGGACAGGGAGTTGCCGCCGAGTTCGAAGAAGTTGTCGTCGACACCGACCCGGGGGACGCCGAGGAGTTCGGCGAAGATTCCGGCGACGATGCGTTCCGACTCGGTGCGTGGCGCCGTGTACTCCGCCTTCACGGTGAACACCGGCGCGGGCAACGCGTTCTGGTCGACCTTCCCGTTCGGTGTCAGCGGTAGTTCCGCCAGCGTGATCAGCAGCGACGGAATCATGTAGGAGGGCAGGCTGCCCGCCGCCTCGGCGAGGACGGCGTCCCGGTCCAGTGTGCTTCCGCGCCGCGGCACGACGTACCCGACGAGGTGATCGCCGGTGTGCGGGTCCGAATGCGGGACGACGATCGCCTGGTCCACGTCTTCGTGCCGAAGCAGTGCCGACACGATTTCGCCGAGTTCGATACGGAATCCGCGGACCTTCACCTGGAAGTCGGTGCGCCCGAGGTACTCGAGCCGGCCGTCCGCGTTCCAGCGGACGAGGTCGCCGGTGCGGTACAGGCGCGCGCCCGACGTGGAGAAGGGGTCGGCGACGAACCGTTCGGCGGTGAGGTCGGGGCGGCCCAGGTATCCGCGGGCGAGCTGGACTCCACCGAGGTACAGCTCTCCCGCGACACCGACCGGAACCGGACGCAGGCGGCCGTCGAGGACGAGGGTGCTGGTGTTCCAGACGGGCAGACCGATCGGGACGGTGTCGGAGTTGTCGGACCGCGCCGCGAAGAAGGTGGTGGTCACCGCCGCCTCGGTGGGTCCGTACGTGTTGTCGATTTCCGCGGGATGGGACGCCCGGAAGTCGTCGATCGTCTCCGGCGACACTGCTTCGCCGCCGACCAGCACCTGCCGCAGCGCGGGCAGGTCGTCGAGCCCGGGGATGGACGTCACGGCCGCCAGCATCGCCGGCACGAAGTGCACGACGGTGACGCCGTGTGCGCGGAGGACGTCCGTGAGGTACTCGGGGTCGCGGTGCCCGTCGGCTTCGGCGACGACGAGCCGCGCGCCGGAGACGAGCGGCGCGAAGCACTCCCACACCGACACGTCGAACGTCACCGGGGTCTTGAACAGCATGGTGTCGGCGGTGCTCAGCGCGTACTGCGCACGCAGCCACTCGAGTTGCGCCGCGATCGCCGCATGGGAGACGGCAACCCCCTTGGGCCGTCCCGTGGAACCGGACGTGAAGAGGACGTACGCCGTGTTGTCCGCGCGCAGCGGTGCGACGCGTTCGTCGTCGCGGATCGGCTCCGCACCGAACTCTGCCGGGTCCGCGTCTGCGGGGACGATCGCCCGCACCCCGTACCGTGTCGTCCCGGTCTGTGCGAGCAACGCGCTGCTCGTGAGCACCACGGACGCGCCGGACTGTTCGACGATGTCGCTGTTGCGCTGCRCCGGTTGACCGGGATCGAGTGGGGTGTAGGCGCCGCCTGCCCTCACCACGGCGTGGACGGCGACGAGCAGGTCGAGCGACCGCGGGATCTCCACCGCCACCACGACATCGGGTCCCACGCCGTCGCCGATGAGCCTGCGCGCGAGGCGGTTCGCCCGAGCATCGAACTCGGCGTAGGTCAGTGCCTCGTCGTGCCAGAGCACCGCGGGGGCGTCCGGTGTCGTCCGTGCCTGGTCGTCGAGGAGACCGGCGAGGGTGCGCTGCGCCGTGTCCCGGGTCGCGCCGTGTGACAGGGCGAGCAGACCCAGCCGGGCATCGTCGCCGAGCAGGTCGAGGTCGCCGACCGTGGTTCGAGGATCGTGGGTCACTTCGATCAGGACCCGGAGGAAGGACTCGCCGATCCGCAGTGCGGTGTCCTCGTCGAAGAGGTCCTTGGCGTAGCCGAGCTCGAGATCGAGACCGGTCGGGTTCCCCTCCTCGTCGTGGCGTTCGCCGAGCACGAAGTTGAGATCGAACTTGGCGATCGGCGATTCGATCTCGAGTGCGGACACCTCCAGTCCCGGCAGTTCGAGCGTCGGGGTCTGCAGGTTCTGCAGTGCGAGCGCCACCTGGAACAGCGGGTGGAACGCGGTGGAACGGGTCGGGTTGATCGCGTCGACCAGCTGCTCGAACGGCACGTCGACGTGGGAGAACGCCTCGAGGTCGACGCGCCGGACCTGCTCGAGCAGTTCGGCGCCCGTCGATTCCGGTTGCACGTCGGTGCGCAGCACCAGGGTGTTGACGAACATGCCGACGAGTCCGTCGAGGGACTGCTCCCCGCGACCCGCGACGGATGTTCCGATCGCGACGTCCGGGCCGGCCCCGATCCGGGACAGGAGCGCGGCGAGCGCGGTGTGGACGACCATGAACAGGCTGGCGTGGTGGGTGCGCGCCACGTCCAGCAGTCGCAGGTGGCTGTCGCCGCCCAGGGCCAGTCGTACCGTGCCGCCGAGGTTCGACGGAGCGGGCGGTCGGGGGCGGTCGGTGGGTAGATCCACCTGATCCGGCAGACCGGCGAGTGTTCGCTTCCAGTAGGCGATCTGGCCGGCGGCCAGCGACTGCGGATCGTGCTCGTCGCCCAGCAGTTGCCGCTGCCACACGGCGTAGTCCGCGTACTGCACCGGCAAGGCGTTCCAGGCCGGGGCGTCACCGGCGGTCCGGGCCGCGTAGGACGTCATGACATCGGAGGCGAGGGGGATGAACGACCAGCCGTCCGCCGAGATGTGGTGGACGACGAACAGCAGGATGTGCTCCGAGCGGCTCTCGCGGAACAGGTGGACCCGCAGCGGGACGTCGATGGTGACGTCGAACCCGGCGGACGCGTGCCGCAGGATCGCACCGCTGAGGTCTTCACCGGACAGGCGTGACGGCGTCAGATCGAGGGAGATCGACTCCACCGGGACGATCACCTGATGCGCCCCGGTCTCGGTCGCCGGGTAGACGGTGCGCAGCGCCTCGTGCCGTTCGAGGACGTCGCCGAGCGCCGCACGCAGGGTCGCGACATCGATCCGGCCGGACATGCGCAGCGCGAGCGGGATGTTGTACGCGGCCGAGGAGGTGTCGAACTGGTTGAGGAACCACATGCGTTGCTGTGCCGGCGACAGCGGGATCGTCGCGGGCCGCTCACCGGCGACGAGGGCAGGCCGCTCGACCGTCGTCTCGGACAGCGCGGCGATGGCAAGTGCGCGCACGGTGGGGTTGTCGAACAGGGTGCGGACGGAGATACGTCTACCCAGCGCCGCACCGACCCGGGAGACGACCTGGGTGGCGGACAGCGAGTTGCCGCCGAGGTCGAAGAAGTTGTCGTCCAGCCCGATCGACGGCTCCCCCACCACGTCGGCGAAGACGGCGGCGATCGCCTGCTCGGCCGGGGTCTGCGGCGCCGTGAACTCATTGCGGCGCGCGAAGACCGGTGTGGGCAGTGCGTTGCGGTCCAGTTTCCCCGCCGGAGTCAGCGGCAACGAATCCAACACCATGATCGCCGACGGCACCATATACCCCGGCAACCGCTCCCCCACGAACTCCGCGAGCGCACGGGTTTCGACCTCAGTTCCAGGCGCCGAAAGCACATACGACACCAGCCGACTACTCCCACCCCCGTCGTCGAACCCGACCGTATGGGCGAACTCCACCACCGGATGCGCCGCCAACACCGCATCGATCTCACCCAACTCGATCCGGAACCCCCGAATCTTCACCTGAAAATCACTACGCCCCAAAAACTCCAAAACCGGAGGCCCGTCCGAGGCGGCCACCCACCGGACCACATCACCCGTGCGATACATCCGCCCACCCGCACCGAACGGACACGCCACGAACCGCCCCGCCGTCAACCCGGCCCGATGCACATACCCGCGCGCCAAACTGGAACCGAGGACGTAGAGTTCGCCACGCACCCCGGCCGGGACCGGACGCAACCGCTGATCCAGCACCACCAGATCCACACCCACCGTCGGCGACCCGATACTCACCGGCCGCCCAGGCACCAACGGACCGGTCGCCGACGACATGATCGTCGTCTCACTCGGACCGTACGCATTGACCATCACCCGGCCCGGCGCCCACCGCGACACCAACTCCGGCGGACACACATCACCCGCCACCACCACCGTCTTCAGACGGTCCAGACCACGGTGATCGAGCGACGCCAACGCCGCCGGCGTGCAAAACGCATGCGACACCCCATGTTCGGCAAGGAACTCCGCCAACTCCGAGCCACCGAAAATCGTGGTCGGCGCCACCACCAGCGTCGCCCCCGCACACACCGCCATCACCAACTCGAACACCGACGCATCGAAACTCGGCGACGCGAAATGCAACACCCGCGACCCCACGGACACGCCAAGGCGATCCCGCTCATCCGCCGCCAGATTCACCACACCCCGATGCGTGACCGCCACACCCTTCGGCCGACCCGTCGACCCCGACGTATAAATCACATACGCCGGATGATCCACCGACAACACACCCGTGCGGTCCGAATTATCCAGGGGCTCCGAGGAGTACGAGGCCAGACCCTCGACCACTGCGTCGTCGTCGAGGACGATCCAGTGCGTRCCCTCCGGCAGACCMTCCCGCAACGCGGCCGTCGTCACACCGATCGGCGCACCACAATCCTCGAGCATGAACGCGATCCGGTCAGCCGGATARCTCGGATCCACCGGAACGAACGCCGCCCCCGWCTTCGCCACCGCCCASACACTGGACACGGACTCGACCGACCGCGGCARSGCCARCGCSACGGAAACCTCSGGRCCGACCTGGAGGTCGATCAGGAGACGCGCGAGCCGGTTCGACATCTCGTCCAGTGCGCGGTAGCTCAGGGCGACGGCGGACGTCCCGTACCCGGGTGCGACGAGGGCATCCCCGTCCGGGTTGCTGCGGACGGCGCCGGCCAGCAAGTCCGGCAGCGTGACGGGCGCGAATCCGGGCCTGCCCGCTGCCGGGACGAGAGCTGCCCGTTCGGTGTCGTCGAGCAGGTCGAGATCACCGACGGCGGTGCCCGGGTCGGAGATCACGGCCTCGAGAATCCGCTGCAGCCGCCACGCGAAGTCGCGGACGGTGGACTCGTCGAACAGGTCGGTGGCGTAGGTGAATTCGGCACGGATCCCGGACAGCCCACCGGTGTCGTCGAGATTCTCGCCCAACGTCAACTGCAGATCGATCTTGGCGACCCCCGGGTCCACGTCCTCGACGCCGATCCGCAATCCCGGCAGTTCGTACGCGTCCGCCTGTCCCGGGTTCATCGACAGCGCAACCTGGTAGATCGGGTGATGCGCCGGGGTGCGCGCCGGGGCGAGCACGTCGACCAGCCGCTCGAACGGAACGTCAGCGTGGGCGAACGCTGCGAGGTCGGTGTCGCGCACCGTRTGCAGCAACTCGGCGAAGCTGTTTCCGCTGCGCACCGCTGTGCGCAGGACGAGGGTGTTGACGAACATGCCGACCAGGTCGTCGAGAGCGCGTTCGCCGCGTCCGGCGATCGGGGTGCCGATCGCGACGTCGTCGGTGGCCGACAGACGGCCCAGGAGCAGCGCGAACGCGGCGTGGGCCACCATGAATGTGGTGGCCCCGTGTTCCCGGGCCAGACGCTGAATGCCGCGGTGGGTTTCGGGATCGATGCTGAAGCCCACCGATCGCCCGGCGAACGTCGGCTGAGCCGGACGCGGCCGGTCGAAGGGCAGGCGCAGTTCGTCGGGCGCGCCGTCGAGTGTTCGCGTCCAGTATCCGAGTTGGGTGGTCATGACGGATTCGGCGTCGTCCTCGCTGCCGAGCACCTCCCGCTGCCACACGCTGAAATCGGCGTACTGGACCTCGAGCGGCGCCCACTGGGGGGCGTGCCCCTGCGCACGGGCCGCGTAGGCAACCATGACGTCGCGGCCGAGGGGTCCGAACGACCAGCCGTCGGCCGCGATGTGGTGCAACGAGATCGCCAGGACGTGCTCGGTGGGCGCCGTGCGGAACAGCGTGGCCCGTACCGGTGTCTCCGCGGTGACGTCGAATCCGCGGGACGCGAACGCCACCATTCGGCCGGGGAGGTCGGTTTCGGTGACGTCGACCGGCTGCAGTGTCACGGAGACGTCGGAGGCGGGCAGCACGATCTGTTCGGGGCTACCCTCACCGTCCGGGAACACCGTGCGCAGCGACTCGTGACGTTCGACGACGTCGTCG
>NZ_JBFUGT010000082.1:0-26262 GCF_056402775.1 Rhodococcus sp. P3_B8 | reverse complement strand
GCGGTGCCTGCCGCGCCCGGCCGCGTGCCGCCCGCCCGACGGCACCGCCGAACGCCCCGGCAGAGGTGGTGCGGGAACGTCACCGGCGGCCGGCTCGAAGCGCGGCACCCGTGACAGGAACGTGTAGGACTCACTCATTTCTTACCCCCCGGTTTCGGCATGAGACGGCCGTCGTAGCGGTCATACTCGCACGGATCCCGTCGTCGTGTCGCCGAACCGGTGAGCGGACCCTAGGGTGGGGACGTGTGGGGATTGATATTGGACTTCGGAGGAGTTCTCGCGGGTCCCGGTTCGGACATGGACGGCCTGTCGTCCGTCCTTGCCGGTGCCCGGACTCGTGGGGTGCGTACCGCGATCCTCAGCAACGATCCCGGTGGTCCCGGCGCGCAGTGGCTGCGGGAACTCGGTGACGGCCGGCTGGTCGATCAGGTCGTACTGTCCGGGGATGTCGGTGTGGCCAAACCTGATCCGCGGATCTACCGGCTGACGGCCGACGCGCTCGGTCTGGCCCCGGGGGACTGTATCTTCGTCGACGACCTGTCGGTCAATTCCCGGGGTGCGGTGGCCGTCGGGATGGTGGGTGTCCACCACGTCGATGGCGGCGCCACCGCGGACGAGATAGCGATACTTCTCGAGGTCGATCGAGACGGGATGCAAGGGGGACAGGCGCCGATATGGTGACGAGACTGACTACGCAGGACGCGTCGTTCTACTTTCTCGAGGCGAGCAGCACGCCGATGCACGTGGGGTCGCTCGCGATCTTCCGCAAGCCGCGAAACGGGTTGTCCTACGAGGAATTACTGAGCCTCGTCGAGGAACGGCTGAGCCTGGTGCCCCGCTACCGGCAGAAGGTGCGGGAGGTGGCGCTGGGACTGTCGCGGCCGGTGTGGGTGGACGACCAGGACTTCGACATCGAGTACCACGTCCGGCGGTCGGCGCTGCCGAAGCCGGGATCGGATGCTCAGTTGCACGATCTGGTCGCGCGGCTCACGTCGCGGCCGCTCGACAACACGCGACCGCTGTGGGAGATGTACCTGGTGGAGGGGTTGTCGAACAATCGCTTCGCCATCTTCACGAAGTCCCATTCCTCGCTGGTCGACGGCGAGACGGCGCTCGAGATCGGCCAGGTGATCCTGGACCCGGCGAAGACCCGGCGGCCCATGGCCGAGGAACTGTGGATGCCGAGCCCCGCCCCCAGTGAGTCCACCCTCATCGCCGGGGCGCTGGCGGAGATGGTGGCGCGGCCGGGCGAAGGGCTGGCGGCGCTGCGGATGACGTTGGGTGACATGGCGTCTGCGCTCGGCGAGACAGTGCGCGCCGTCGGCAAGGTGGCCGCCGTCGTGCGCACCGCCACGCAGGTGGCGCCGGCGAGTCCGCTGAACGCGACCATTTCCCGCAATCGGCGCTTCGCGGTGGTCAAGACCGAACTGGGTGACTACCGGAAGATCCGCGCGCAGTACGGGTGTGAGGTCAACGACGTCATCCTCGCGGTCGTGTCGGGTGCGATGCGGTACTGGCTGCTCTCCCGCGGCGAGCCGGTGGCCGAGTCGACCACGGTCCGGGCCATGGTCCCGATGTCCGTGTACGCGACGGATCCCGAGGCCGACGACGAGGCGTCACGCCGCGACGAGTGGGCGGATCCGCGGAGCATGGTGTCGTCGTTCCTCATCGACCTTCCGGTCGGGGAACCGAATGCCGTGGTGCGGCTGTCGCACGTGGCGCATGCGATGGAGGCGCACGCGAAGCAGAGTCAGCGGGTCACCGCGGAGACCCTGGTGCGTTTGTCGGGATTCGCGCCGGCCACGCTGCACGCGATGAGTGCCCGTGTCGCGAGCAGTTTCTCGCAGCGAATGTTCAATCTGATGATCACCAACGCGCCGGGTCCGCAGCTGCCGCTGTACGTCGGGGGAGCGCGGATGCTCGAGATGTATCCGGTGTCGCCGCTGCTGAAAAACCAGACTTTGAGCATCGGCCTGACGTCCTACGACGGCAACGTCTACTACGGTTTGAATGCAGACCGTGACGCCATGGCCGACGTGGACGTGGTGGCGGCGCTGCTGTACGAATCTCTCGAGGAGTTGTTGGATGCCAGCCGGTGAGAAGTCCGCGGTGCGAATGACGGGTGACGCATGACGAGGGTGTACGTTCCCGCGACGATCGAGATCCTCCAGCGGCTCGTCGCCGACCGGGAGTTCGATCCGATGAGCCGTACCGCGTTCGCCGTCACCCCCACGCTCCGCGAGGCGTACTCGTCGGGCGATGACGAGGAACTGGCCGAGGTCGCGATGGCCGAGGCGGCCCGGGCCTCGCTGCGACTGATCGCGGGCCGGGTGGGGGAGAGCGGGAGCGACGGGGTTCGGTTCCGTCGCGCCGTGGTCGCCGCGGACGTGGACGACGTGACGCCGCGGCCGGACCTCGACGACGCCGTGGTCCGGTTGCCCGGTCCGGTGACGATCGGCACGGTCGCGTCCGTGCACGTGGATCTGGCGGAGGCGGAGCCGGACATCGAGCGGGCCGTGTCGGCGATCGACGAGGCGGATCTCGGGGACCCCGACGCAGAGTTCGTTCTCGGTGACGCGGAGGATCATGTGCTGGCGTGGTACGCCACTCAGGAGCTTCCGTTCCTGCTCGAACTACTCTGACCGGTACGTCCTCTTACCTTGGGGTAACCTACGGTACCGTAACTTGATAACCTACGGTAGCGTAGGTCATGACGGAAAAGGTGGAGGTCGGATGGGTCTGAAGGATTGGATCGAGGCGCCCGCAGCAGCGGTCGTGCCCGCCAAGCGGTCCAAGCTCAATTGGTTGCGTGGCGCGGCGGCACGGCTCACGACGCCGTTGCTGCCCGACGACTACCTGCACCTGGCCAACCCGCTGTGGTCGGCTCGCGAACTGCGTGGACAGATCGTGGAGGTGCGCGCGGAGACCGCGGACTCGGCCACGATCGTCATCAAGCCGGGCTGGGGATTCGATTTCGACTACGAGCCCGGCCAGTACATCGGGATCGGTCTGCACATCGACGGACGCTGGCACTGGCGCTCGTACTCGCTCACCTCGCCGCCGAACTGGGACGACAAGCTCATCTCCATCGCCGTCAAGGCGATGCCCGAGGGATTCCTGTCGAGTCACCTCGTCAACGGTGTGCCCTCGGGGACGATCGTGCGGCTCGCGACCCCCACGGGCAACTTCGCGCTGCCCGACCCGCCGCCGGAGCGGATCCTGTTCCTCACCGCGGGCAGTGGCATCACGCCCGTGATGGCGATGCTGCGCACGATGAACCGGCGCGGTCAGCTTCCCGACGTCTTCCACGTCCACTCGGCGCCCACCGACGCCGACGTGATGTTCGCCGACGAGCTCACCCAGCTCCACGAGGAGCACGACGACTTCCGGTGCAAGATCCAGCTCACCCGCAGTCAGGGCAAGTTCGCGTTGTCCTCGCTCGACGAGGTGTGCCCGGACTGGCGTGAACGGCAGACGTGGGCCTGCGGCCCGCTGCCGATGCTCGACGAGATCGAGACGCTGTGGCGCGACGAGGGCATCGAGAACAAGTTGCACCTCGAGCGGTTCGCCGTCTCCCGCGCGGACACGTCCGGCGAGGGCGGGACCGTGACGTTCGCCAAGGCCGACAAGACCGTGTCGATCGACGGTGCGACCACTCTCCTCGAGGCCGGTGAGAAGGTCGGGGCACTGATGCCGTTCGGCTGCCGGATGGGTATCTGCCAGACCTGTGTCGTGCCGATTCTCGCTGGGCATGCCATCGACCTGAGGTCGGGCAAGCAGCACGCCGAAGGTGACCGAGTCCAGACTTGTATCTCCGCGGCGGCAGGGGACTGCACGCTCGACGCGTAAGCGTGAGCGTGTTGTTCACCTGACTCCGCTATTCTCGGACTCTCACCAGACGGAGGAGCACGGTGGCGATCACCGACATCAAAGAGTTCGCGCATCTGACCGAAGCGGACATCGAATCGCTCGGGCGTGAGTTGGATGCGATCCGGCTCGACGTGGAGGATTCGCGGGGCGTTCGCGACGCCCGCTACATCCGCCGGGCCATCAGGGCGCAACGGCTGTTGGAGCTCGGTGGCCGGCTTGCGTTGTTCGGAAGCCGCTACCGCCCGGCGTGGCTCGCGGGCACCGCGATGCTCTCCCTCTCGAAGATCATCGAGAACATGGAACTCGGCCACAACGTGATGCACGGCCAGTGGGACTGGATGAACGATCCGGAGATCCACTCCATGTCGTGGGAGTGGGATCAGACGGGCCCCTCGGAGCATTGGAAGCGGGCGCACAACTACTCCCACCACACGTTCACCAACATCGTGGGAATGGATTCCGATGTGGGGTTCGGCATCCTCAGGATGACCCGCGACGAGGAGTGGCGGCCGATCAATCTGCTGCAGCCCTTCGCCAACATCATCCTGGCCGCCACGTTCGAGTGGGGTATTGCGCTCCACGACCTCACGTTCGCCGCCGAGCTCGAGGGCGCGGAGAAGGGGCAGCTCAATTCCCAGGCCAACAAGGATTTCGGTCGCAAGATCTTCCGCCAGGTCGGCAAGGACTTCCTCCTGTTCCCGGTGCTCGCGGGGCCGGCGTGGAAGTCGACGCTCACGGCCAATGCCACCGCCAATCTCGTGCGGAATCTGTGGGCCTATGTGGTGATCTTCTGCGGGCACTTCCCGGACGGTGCCGAGAAGTTCACGGTGGACGAATACGAGAACGAGACCCGGCACGAGTGGTATCTCCGGCAGATGCTCGGCAGCGCGAATTTCGATTCCGGCAAAGTCATGGGTTTCATGAGCGGGAACCTCAGCTACCAGATCGAGCATCACCTGTTCCCGGACCTGCCGAGCAACCGGTACCCGGAGATCGCGGTGAAGGTCCGTGCGCTGTGCGAGAAGTACGACCTGCCGTACACCACGGGTTCGCTCGCCAAGCAGTACCTGCTGGCTCTGCGCACGATCCACAAACTCGCGCTGCCCGACCGGTTCCTGCGGGCGACGGCGGACGACGCCCCGGAGACGTCCTCGGAACGCAAGTTCCGTGACGCCCGTGACGCGGGTGCCGCCATGGTCGAGACGTTGCGTACGGATCCCGTCACGGGGCAGCGGCGGGGTCTGCTGTCGGCGTTGCGCGCCCGCGCGGAGGCCAAGATTCCGCGACGCCGACGGTGATTTCACTCACACCTACACTCRGGTAACCTACGGTGTCGTAACTTACGGTACGGTAGGTCGAGTCAGCGCCCACGGGTGTGAACTGTCGACCCAGCCAGGAGGAGGTCCCCCATGGCGATTGCAGACGTCAAGGAATACGCACATCTCACCGAAGCCGACATCGAGTCGCTCGGACGCGAGCTCGATGCGATCCGGCGCGATATCGAAGAGTCCCGCGGGGAGCGTGACGCGCGGTACGTGCGAAACACGATCAGACTGCAGCGTTCCCTCGAAATCGGTGGCCGAGCCGTTCTCTTCGCGAGCAAGCGGCGTCCCGCTTGGCTGGCGGGCACGGCCATGCTTTCGCTGTCGAAGATCATCGAGAACATGGAACTCGGCCACAACGTGATGCACGGCCAGTGGGACTGGATGAACGATCCCGAGATCCACTCCACCTCGTGGGAGTGGGACGTGACGGGTCCGTCCGCTCACTGGAAGCAGACGCACAACTACATTCACCACAAGTACACCAACGTCCTCGGCATGGACGACGACGTGGGATACGGGCTGCTGCGCGTCACGCGCGACCAGCGGTGGAAGCCGTTCAACACCGGCAATCTCCTGTACAACACGCTGCTCGCGCTGTTCTTCGAGTACGGAATCGCGGCGCAGCATCTCGAACTCGGCAAGGTCGCCAAGGGGCGCGTGCCGAGCGAGGAGACCCAGCGCAAGCTCCGCGAGGTCGGCGAGAAGGTCGGCAAGCAGATCCTCAAGGACTACGTCATCCACCCCGCGGTCACGGGTCCCGCGTGGAAGAGCACGCTCACCGCCAACATCGCCGCGAACATGATCCGCAACGTGTGGACCAACGCGATCATCTTCTGCGGGCACTTCCCGGACGGCGCCGAGAAGTTCACCAAGGCGGACATCGACAAGGAAACGCAGCCCCAGTGGTACCTGCGGCAGATGCTCGGTAGCGCGAACATCGAGGGCGGCAAGCTGATGGACTTCATGTCCGGCAACCTCAGCTACCAGATCGAGCACCACCTGTTCCCCGACCTGCCGAGCAACCGCTACGCGGAGATCGCTGTGCGGGTGCGGGAACTGTGCGACAAGTACGACCTGCCGTACACGACTGGGCCCTTCCTCGTGCAGTACGGGAAGTCGTGGCGCACCATCGCCAAGCTGTCGCTGCCGAACAAGTATCTCAAGGCGACCGCGGACGACGCGCCGGAGACGGCGTCGGAGCGCAAGTTCGGTGGAAACACCACGGCGACAATCGATCCCGTGACCGGCCGCCGTCAGGGGCTGAGTACCGCGATCAAGCGCACCCGCAAGCGCCGCGGTCTCCGCGCGCTGCTGTCCCGCTAGAAAGTTCCGCTGGAAAGTTCCGCTACAGACGCGGTTCGTCCCTCACCAGGCTTCGTTGGACGCGATGGCCGTGAGGAGGTGACGGACCGCGTCGACGCGTTTGGCGGCCTTGCCCTCCAGCTGGTCGAGCGCGCATTCCGGGTCCGCGGGCGGGCCGAGGTGGGTACACCCTCTCGGGCAGTCCTCGATGGCCGCGGCCAGATCGGAAAACGCGGCCACCACGTTCTCCGGGGAGATGTGGGCCAGTCCGAACGACCGGATGCCGGGAGTGTCGATCACCCAGCCGCCCGTCGGAAGCGGCAGTGCGACCGATTGCGTGGACGTGTGCCTGCCCTTGCCGACGCCGGAGACCACGCCCACGGCCCGATCGGCGTCGGGCACGAGGCGGTTGACGAGAGTCGACTTCCCGACCCCCGAATGGCCGATCAGCGCGGTGAGCCGGCCCGACAGCATCGACAGCACCTCGTCGACCGGATCGTCGCGACCGGCCACCACGACGGGAACGTCGAGGTCGGCGAACGCGCTCGCGAACTCCTCGGGCGGCTCGAGATCGCTCTTCGTCAGGCACACGATGGGACTCAGCCCGCCCGCGTACGCGGCGACGAGGGCACGTTCGACGAATCCCGTCCGTGGCGGCGGGTCTGCGAGCGCCACGACGATCAGCAGCTGCTGGGCGTTGGCCACGACGATCCGCTCGTACGGATCGGTGTCGTCGGCGGTGCGTCGCAGCACCGTGGAGCGTTCGGCGACCCGCACGATCCGCGCCAGGGTGTCGGGCTTGCCGGACAGGTCACCGACGACGCTCACCTCGTCGCCCACCACGATGGGCGTGCGACCCAGTTCCCGGGCGCGCATGGTGACGAGGGGACGCTCGGGGTCGCCGCCCAGCACGCAACCCCACCGGCCGCGGTCGACCGAGACGACCATCGCCGACTCCGCGGCGAGGTGCTCCGGCCGGGTCTTCGTGCGCGGGCGCGTTCCTCGGCCCGGGCGCACCCGGACGTCGGACTCGTCGTACTGCCTGCGACTCAGAAGCTCGCCTTCCGCTCGGTGCCCGCGGCTGCGGACAGCATTGTGGCCCACAGGTTCTCGAAGCCGGGCAGGGTCTTGGCGGTGGTGCCGACGTCCTCGATCTGGATGCCGTCGACCCGCAGTCCGACGATGGCGCCCGCGGTCGCCATCCGATGGTCGGCGTAGGAGCGCCACGTTCCACCGTGCAGGGCTTCCGGGACGATCGTGAGGCCGTCCTCGGTCTCGGTGACGTCCCCGCCCAGCGAGTTGATCTCGTGTGCGAGTGCGGCCAGCCGGTCGGTCTCGTGGCCGCGCAGGTGCGCGATGCCCCGCAGGTGCGACGGACCGTCCGCGAGTGCGGCGAGCGCCGCGACGGTCGGGGTGAGTTCGCCCACGTCGTGCAAGTCGATGTCGATGCCGGTCAGCTGCTGCGGACCGCGGACGGTGAGGTCCGCGCCGTCCAGCCGGACGTCCGCGCCCATCGCCAGGAGGATCTCCCGGATCGCGTCGCCGGGTTGCGTCGTCCTGCTCGGCCACAGGGGAACGGTCACCTCGCCGCCGGTGACGGCGGCGGCGGCAAGGAAGGCGGTGGCATTGGACAGGTCGGGTTCGATCGCCCGGTCGACGGCCCGGACGACGCCGGGGCTCACCCGCCACGTGTCGGCCTCCCCGCCCGTCGCCGGGGTCGTGACCTCGACGCCCGACTCGCGCAGCATCTCGACCGTCATGTCGATGTGCGGCATGGACGGGACCGTCTTGCCGTCGTGATGCACGGTGACACCCTCGTCGAACGCGGCCGCCGACAGCAGCAGCCCGGAGACGAACTGTGACGAGCCGGACGCGTCGATGGTGACCCGTCCACCGCGCAGCGAGCCCGCACCGCGGACCGTGAACGGGAGGGAGTCGCCGTCGATGTCCGCGCCGAGACCGCGCAGCGCGCCGAGGATCGTGTCGAGGGGCCGGGTCCGCGCCTGCTCGTCCCCGTCGAAGTGAACCGTTCCGCTCGCGAGCGCCGCGACCGGAGGAAGGAACCGCATGACGGTCCCGGCCAGGCCGCAGTCGACCGCACCACCCTGGAGCTGTGCGGGGGTGACCCGCAGCGTCGTGTCGGCATCGACCGTCTCGATGCTGATGCCGAGCGTGCGGAGGGCATCGATCATGAGGTCGGTGTCCCGGCTGCGCAGTGCCCCGGTGAGGGTGGACGGACCGTTTGCGAGTGCGGCGAGGATCAGCGCGCGATTGGTGATCGACTTCGATCCGGGAAGGGCGACCGTCGCGACGACGGGCGCTTCGGCACGGGGGGCGTTCCACAGGCTCAGGCTCACGGTCTCCATCTTCGCCTATCGGGCGGGTCGCCGGGCGGGGTGGGCGGCGTGTCGCGGGTGTCGGTGGTTCGTGCCACTCTGGTGGCCATGTGCGGCAGGTATGCGACCACTGCGAATCCCGCGACACTCGCGGCCGACCTCGATGCGATCAACGAGGCGGGCGAGGAGGAGAGTCCGCCCGACTTCAACGTGGCGCCCACCACGCAGGTCCTGACAGTGGTCGATCGCCACGACGCCCGGCGGATCCGGCGGATGCGGTGGGGGCTCGTGCCGTCGTGGACGAAGGAGCTCGGCAAGGGGCCGGTGCTGTTCAACGCGCGAGCGGATTCGGTCGACAACAAACCGGCCTTCCGGAACGCGTTCACATACAAGCGCTGCCTCGTTCCGATGGACGGCTGGTACGAGTGGCAGACCGAGGTCGATGCGGCGGCGGCCGGGAAGAAGTCGGGTAAGGCGAAGAAGATCCCGTACTACATGTCGCCGGAGGACGGCTCCCGCCTGTACATGGCCGGACTGTGGTCGGTCTGGCACGATCCCGCGGTCGCGGAGTCGCCCCCTGTCCTGAGCTGCAGCATCATCACGGTCGACTCAGCCGCCCAGCTCGAGAACGTGCACGACCGGATGCCGCTGGTGATGCCCCGCGAGCGCTGGTCCGCGTGGCTCGATCCCGAGCATCCCGCGTCGACGGATCTGCTCGAGGTGTCACCCGACGCCATCGCCGACATCACCGTCCGGCGGGTGTCCACGCTGGTCAACAGCGTGAAGAACAACGGACCGGAACTCCTCGACCCCGATGCAACCGGTCGTGACGAGGCGCAGGTGGGGGAGCAGATCAGCCTGCTGTGACCGCAGCGGTGACGGCTCCGCTGAGCCGCACCAGGTCGGCGGGGGCGAGTTCGATCTCGAGTCCGCGCCTGCCGGCGCTGCACAGCACCCGGTCCCAGTCGAGCGCCGACGCGTCGACGACCGTCGGGAGTGCCTTGCGCTGTCCGAGCGGTGAGATGCCCCCGAAGACGTACCCGGTGGAGCGCTCCGCCTCGGTACGGTCCGCCATCACGGCCTTGCCCGCGCCCAGCGCCGCGGCCGCCGCCTTCAGCGACAATTTCTCCGGCACCGGCACGACCGCCACAGCCAGCTTGCCGGTGTCGAGTTTGATCACCAGCGTCTTGAACACCTGATGGGCGGTGACGCCGACCGTGTCGCCCAGGGCGTCGACGGCCTCCGAACCGTACGACTCCGCCCGCGCATCGTGCGCGTAGCTGTGCACGGCGTGGTCGACGCGGTGTTTCACGAGCAGCTTCGTCGCGGGAGTGGCAGTTCCGGCCATGGACAGACACTCTGCCACGCGGTCGGGAACACACCGGACGGGAGGCGTGTTGGTACCTGCAGAACAACAGTGCATCGAAGGGAGTGGTCCGTATCGTGATGTCCTCGGTGATGGAGCCCACGTCGCGTCTGCAGTTGGCGGTAACGTTGACGCCCACGGCGACCGAAGGGATCAGCGTGCAGGAACATGACCGTCCGACGGCAGACCAGGCCGAGCCACAGGACGAGTTGATCGCGCGTTTCGAAAGGGACGCGCTCCCACTTCTGGATCAGCTGTACGGCGCTGCTCTGAGGATGACCAGAAACCCGGCGGACGCCGAGGACCTCGTGCAGGAGACGTACGTGAAGGCCTACACGGCGTTCCGTTCGTTCCGCGAGGGCACCAACCTCAAGGCGTGGCTGTACCGGATTCTCACGAACACGTACATCAACTCGTACCGCAAGAAGCAGCGCCAGCCCGCGCAGTACCCCACCGACGAGATCACCGACTGGCAGCTGGCGGCGACGGCGGAACATTCGTCGACCGGTCTGCGGTCCGCCGAGGTCGAGGCTCTGGACGCGTTGCCCGACGACGACATCAAGGAAGCACTCCAGGCCCTGCCGGAGGAGTTCCGGATGGCCGTCTACTACGCCGACGTCGAGGGGTTCCCCTACAAGGAGATCGCCGAGATCATGGGCACCCCGATCGGGACCGTGATGTCGCGACTGCACCGTGGGCGCAAGCAGCTCCGAGGTCTGCTCGCCGACGTCGCACGCGAACGTGGATTCAACCGTGGGGGCACCGACGACGTGCCCGGCGACAGTGCAGTGAGCGCGGAGCAGGAGGTTTCTCGGTGAGCGAGCAGGACGAATTCGAGCAGCTCGACTGCTCCGCCGTCATCGCGGACGTCTGGCTGATGCTGGACCGTGAATGCGATGAGGCGTCGCGGGCGCGGCTGCAGAGGCACCTCGACGAGTGTGGGTCGTGCCTCGAGGCGTACGGCATCGAGGAGAAGGTGAAGTCCCTCGTGAACCGCAAGTGCGGCGGGGAGCACGCACCGGAAAGCCTCCGTCAGAGGCTCTCCATCGAGTTGCGGCGGACGATCCTCATTACGAATACCGAACCCGACGCATAACTCGTCAGAACAGCAATCAGGGGCCGGAAAGCATCGCTGCTTTCCGGCCCCTGGTGCGTTCTACGGCGCGTCAGGCGTTGGGACGCTTGCCGTGGTTTGCGGCGTTGCCCTTGCGACTGCGCTTCTTACGACCACGCTTACCCATGAGTAGATCTCCCTTCTTTTCACCACAGTCTTCCACGTGTGGTTGGGTGTCCTTGCAACAGGGCTTTCTCGACACCCGGGAGTGAAGGATCACAATGGCAGAAGACGTGCGCGCCGAAATGGTTTCGACGGTGTATCAGGTTGTGGTGAGCGCGGGTGACGAGGTGAAGGAGGGCGACACCCTCGTCATCCTCGAGTCGATGAAGATGGAGATCCCCGTCATCGCCGAAGAGCCCGGCACGGTCACCTCCGTGGACGTCAAGGTCGGCGACGTGATCCAGCAGGGCGACCTGATCGCAGTGATCTCCTGAGCTGACACCCACCGACGATGTCCACACTGAGTGACCTGCTCGCCGAACACACCGACCTGCCCGGCGAGGCCGTCGATCACCTCCAGCGAGTCGTCGGTGAGTGGCAGTTGCTCGCCGACCTCTCCTTCGCGGACGTTCTGCTCTGGGTCGGAACGGATTCCGCGGCCACCAACTCGACCGGCACCGTGATCTGCGTCGCGCACTGCAGGCCCACCACCGCGTCGACCGCCTTCCCGGAGGATGTCGTCGGGACGGTCGTGTCGGAGTCGGAACACCCGCAGGTGCTGCAGGCGCTGCTCGAGGGCCGCGTCGTGCGCCCCGAGGACGGCGGCGGGCACGCCGGTCTGCCGCCGCGCGGGGAAGCGGTCCCGGTGCGGTGGAACGGCGAAGTGATCGCGGTCCTGAGCCGGGACACCAACCTGTCGCACCAGCGGGCGCAGAGCCCGCTCGAGGTCGCGTATCTCGACTGCGCCGATGATCTGTGCCAGATGATCAGCGACGGAACCTTCCCGATCCGGGAGGCCCGGTCGGACACCAACTCGAGTCCCCGCGCCGGCGACGGCTTCATCCGCCTCGACACCGACGGCAGCGTGGTCTACGCGAGTCCCAATGCGCTGTCGGCCTATCACCGGATGGGTCTCAGCTCGGACCTGATCGGCCAGAACCTGGCCGCCACCACGCGGTCGCTCGTGACGGATCCGTTCGAGTCGCAGGAGGTCGCCGGGTACATCCGCGACACCATCGCCGACAAGCCGGGCCGCCGCATGGAGATCGAGGCCAGGGGAGCGACCGTCCTGCTCCGGGCGCTGGTCCTCAAACCCGGCGGGAAGCGCGTCGGCGCCGCCGTCGTCGTGCGGGACGTCACCGAGGTGAAGAGGCGGGATCGCGCGCTGCTCAGCAAGGACGCGACGATCCGCGAGATCCATCACCGGGTGAAGAACAATCTGCAGACCGTGGCGGCGCTCCTGCGACTGCAGGCCCGTCGCACCAACAACGAGGAAGCCCGGCAGGCGCTGAGCGAATCGGTGCGCCGCGTCACGTCGATAGCCCTCGTGCACGACACGTTGTCGATGTCGGTGGACGAGGAAGTGAACCTCGACGAGGTCGTCGACCGTCTGGTGCCGATCCTGTCCGACGTGGCGACGGTGAGTACGCCGATCAAGGTCCGCCGGGAGGGCAGCTTCGGGGTGTTCTCCGCGGAGCGGGCCACGCCGCTGGTGATGGTGCTGACCGAACTCGTGCAGAACGCGATCGAGCACGCCTTCGAACCCGGCGCTCCGGGCACGGTCACCATGAGGGCCGAGCGTTCTGCGCGGTGGCTGGACGTCGTGATCCACGACGACGGCAGGGGATTGCCGCCCGGTTTCAGCCTCGAGCGGTCCGACCGTCTCGGTCTGCAGATCGTCCGGACTCTGGTGGCCGCCGAGCTGAACGGCTCCCTCGGGCTGCATCCCGGGCCGGAGGGTGGAACGGATGCCGTGTTACGCGTACCGCTGGGCCGTCGTGGGCCGCGGTACTGATCGGGGGGCAAGCAAAAGGCCCGGCACCATGTGGTGCCGGGCCCGTCTCCTTCTGAAGTATCAGACGGTGGTGCGGGCACGCGTCCGAGCGTTGCGGCGCTTGAGTGCGCGTCGCTCGTCTTCGCTCATGCCGCCCCACACACCGGCGTCCTGGCCCGACTCGAGTGCCCACGAGAGGCATTCGGCGGTCACCGGGCAGCGGTTGCAGACAACCTTGGCATCAGCAATCTGCGCGAGAGCCGGACCGCTGTTGCCCACAGGGAAGAACAACTCGGGGTCTTCGTCGCGACAGATTGCCTTGTGGCGCCAGTCCATCCTTCTGCTCCTTAACTGGGTGCTAAATGCACCGTTTCGTCTTCATGAGTTCATGTGTGCGTAGAGAATGTTTCCGCACTGTTGCTTGTGAATGCTTTCACGAACTGGCGGGATGTCAATAGAAAACCGCCGCACCGTGGGGGAGCTCACGTACTTAGGCTGCCCTTCGAGGTGCGCCGTCCTTTGTACCCGGTGCAGGCACTTCCCGCTAGGTGAAAACGGCGATTCTCGAGAATTGCTCAGGGTCGCGCCGGCGCGACCACATMCAGCGCCTCGGGCACCGACACGAACTCGACGACTTTGCGCAGTCCGATGTAGTCGCCGTCCATCTGCAGTCCGATGGGTTCCGACGCGGAGATCCGCACGGACGGCACGTCGTCGACCCGGACCAGCTTCTTCGCCTTCGGACGGGTTCCGGGGGTCAGCAGCTGGCGGGCCACCCGCAGCGTGGTGAGGATCGCGGTGGACCGCATCGCGAAGACGCCGAGGCCGGTGTCGTAGGTGGTGTCGGGATTCGTGTGCACTTCCCGCTTGTTCAGATACGTCCAGGGACTCGCGTTCGACACGAATGCGTAGTGAACGCCCTCGACCGGATCGTGATCGGGAACCTCGACGGTGAGCGTCGGCTCCGCGTATTTCGACCGGAAGAACACCCGCACCGCCGCGCGGACATACTGCGCCGGTGTGGCCGGCCGCCCGTTCTTGCGGTGCATGTCGACCGCCTCACACACCTGGGCGTCCCAGCCGAGACCGGCGTTGAACGTGAACCAGCGGTTGTCGCAGTGCGCGAGCCCGATCCGGCGCCGCTGCCTGCGGGCGAGGAGATCGATGAGCTGGTTGGTGGCGTCCACCGGGTCGGGCGCGATGCCGAGCGAGCGGGCGAACACGTTCGCCGACCCACCGGGGACGACGGCGATCGGGGGAATCGGCCCCACCGTCACCGCGCTCATCGACTTCGGTACCGGGGTGCCGAGCAGTCCGTTGACCACCTCGTTCACGGTGCCGTCTCCGCCGTGGACGATGATCAGGCCCATCCCGTCCACACAGGCCTGCTGCGCAAGTTCGGCGGCGTGACCGCGGTGTGTCGTGTGCGCGACCGTCAACCGCACCCGGCTCGACAGCGCGTGGGCGAGGAGATCACGCCCGGCCGGAGTCGTCGATGTGGCATTGGGGTTGACGATCAGCAGCGCGCGCACGGGGCCCAAGCCTAGCGGGGGCGGGACGTGTCACCATCCGAGGCCGCCGGCGACGGGGTGTTCTAGGCTGGCCGACGTGCCGAAGCCGTCTCTCAGCAAGTCCACGCCCACCACGGTCCGCGCGGCGGGCGCCCTGGTGTCGCTCGAGGGCGCGGTGGCGGTCGGTGTCGCCGTGGTGCTGGTCATCCGGGGACTGCTCGGGCACGACCAGAGCGTCAGCAGCGGATACGGCACCGCGGCCTGGTTTGCGATTCTCGGGGGCGCCGTGCTCGCCGCCGGGCTCGCGCTGATCTTCGGCCGGCGCTGGGGGCGGGCGATCGCGATCGTCGCCCAACTTCTCCTGCTCCCGGTGGCGTGGTCGCTGCTCACCGATTCGCACCAGCCGTTCTTCGGTGTGCTGCTCGGCGTCGTCGTCGTGGCGGCCCTCGGGTGCMTGTTCAGCAGTCCCACGTCGAAGTGGATGGCTGCCGAGTACGGCCAGGAGGCCGACGCCGACAACCCATCGGACCGCTAGCTCACCTCGGACGCGAGGCGGCCGAGCGGATCCCCGGTCAGCCGGTACGTGGTCCATTCGTCCTGCGGGTGCGCGTCCAGCGACTCGTAGAACGCGATCGACGGCTTGTTCCAGTTGACCACCGACCACGACAGTCGCGTGTAGCCGTTGTCGACGCACTCCTTCGCGAGTGTGGCGAGCAGGGCCTTGCCGTGCCCGGAACCGCGCTCCGACGGGCTGACGAACAGGTCCTCGAGGTAGATGCCGTGCGTTCCGTCCCAGGTGGAGAAGTTCCGGAACCACACCGCGATCCCGACGACCCGGTCGTCGTCGTTCGTCGCGACGTGGGCGAAGGTCGACGGCTGCGGACCGAACAGGGCGTCGTCGATCTGGTCGGCGGTGACGGTGCACTCGTCACGGGCCCGCTGGTGTTCGGCGAGTTCGTAGATCATGGCGGTGATCGCGGAGACGTCCTCGGGTACTGCGCGTCTGATCATCGGGCACCTTCCTCGCTTGTCACGTTGTGGCTGACCACCTGTTGCGCCCCGTGCTCGAAGCCGAGGACGGAGTACGCGCCCGGCGACATCGCGAACCGTCGTCCCTCACTGATGGGAAGCTCCGCCCAGCGGGCGATGAGCCCGCGCGAGAAGTGACCGTGCCCGACGAGGATCACGTCACGGTCGACGAGTTGCGAATGAGCGACAGACAGTACGAGGTCGCACCGGGTGTGCACCTGCTCGGCCTGTTCGCCGCGAGGGCACGGGTGCGTCCACACGGTCCAGTCCGGCACCTGCTGCCTGATCTCGGGGGTCGTCATGCCCTCGTAGATCCCGTAATCCCATTCGGCGAGCGCGTCCCAGGTGCGCTGGATCTTCAATCCCGCCAGCTCCGCCGTCTCCCGGGCGCGTTGCCGCGGGCTGACGATGACGAGGGGGTCGCGCAGTTCGAGGGCGTCCATCGCCGGACCCACCCGCCGCGCCTGGGCTTCACCCAGTTCGGTGAGGTGGACGTCGGTCCGACCGGTGTGTTTACCCCAACGGGCCCATTCCGTTTCGCCGTGTCGGAGGAGGACGATCCGACGGCCGCGCGGCGAATCACTGGGTGGCATCCATCCATCATGTCAGTCAATCTGCGTGTATGGCTCGCCTCCGGGGACGAAGTAGGTAAGGATCGAGCCGTGACAACGGTTCTAGCAGTGGCAAATCAGAAGGGTGGGGTCGCGAAGACCACCACGGTCGCTTCTCTCGGCGCAGCCCTCGTCGGGCTGGGCCAGAAGGTCCTGGTGGTGGATCTCGACCCGCAGGGATGTCTGACGTTCTCCCTCGGGCACAACCCGGACCGCCTGGACGCCTCCGTCCACGAGGTGCTGACGGGTGATCTGGCGGCGCAGGAGGCCGTGATCGACACCGAGGACGGTGTCGCCCTTCTGCCCGCGACGATCGACCTCGCGGGCGCGGAAGCGTTGCTGCTCATGCGTCCCGGTCGTGAGTTCGCCCTCAAGCGCGCTCTGGCGCCGTTGCTGGACGACTACGACACGATCATCCTCGACTGCCCGCCGTCGCTCGGTGTGCTCACGCTCAACGGGCTCACGGCGGCGCAGTCGGTACTGGTGCCGTTGCAGTGCGAGACGCTCGCCCACCGCGGTGTGGGGCAGTTGCTGCGGACGGTCACCGAGGTGCAGCAGATCACCAACCCCGACCTGGTGCTGCTCGGAGCGCTGCCGACGCTGTACGACGCCCGCACGACGCACAGCCGGGACGTGCTCTCCGACGTGTCCGATCGCTACAACCTGCCGGTCCTCGCGCCGCCGATCCCGCGGACGGTGCGATTCGCGGAGGCGACGGCGTCGGGTGCCACGGTGCTGGCGGGGCGCAAGAACAAGGGTGCCCAGGCGTACCGGGACCTGGCCGAGAACCTCGCCAAGCACTGGGCGGGATCCGAGCTGGCTACGTTTTCGCCTGGAAGTGCCGAGTAAGTTCTTCCGGCGTCGGATTCCACGCGGCAGGCCAATCCTGTTGGCGTAACTGGGCGTCCGTGCCCCCGTCGGCGAAGACGATGCTGCCGCAGAACAGTGTCGACCCCGGTCCGAGCAGGAACTCGACGAGCGCGGCGATCTCGTCCGGGCGTCCGCGCCTGCCCAGCGGCACCGGATAGAAGTCCAGCGCCTTCGCCAGTTCGGGGTCGAGGTCGTCCCCGCTGGTCATCGGTGTGTCGATCATGCCCGGCGCGATCGCGTTGAGTCGTATGCCGTTGCCGATCCACTCGGGCCGTACCGCTTCGCGCCGAATCCACCAGGCCAATGCGAGCTTGGACGCGGGGTATGCCGGGATGGCGGTCACCTGGTCGCCGATGCGCACCGCCTCCGCCTCGTCGCCGTCGAGGCACGCGGTCACCAGATTCTCGGGAATCCCCGGCTGTGTGGTGGTGCTGCTCGACGAGATCACCACCACCGAGGCGCCGTCCGCGCGCTCGAGGGCGGGCTTCAKGGCCGTCACGAGTTCCACGGCCCCGAAGTAGTTGACCGCGACGAGCCTGCCGCCCGGGACGTGCGACAGCGAGCCGAGTCCTGCGCAACAGACGAGACCGTCCACGACTCCGCCGCTTGCCTCGGACACGGCGTCGGCCGCCGCGGTTCGTCCGCCGGGGGTCGACAGGTCGGCGGTCACGTCGGTGTGTGCGAGGTCGACTCCGATGACGGTATGACCGCCGGACTCGAGCGTGCGGCGGCTCGCCGCCCCGATGCCCGAGGCGGCGCCGGTGATCACGTAGGTTGCCATGCCGTGAATTAGAACACGTTACAGATCGCGGTGGTGTGGACTTCGGACTCCGATTCACGCGTTCCGGACTCCGCGTCGGCGTAGTGGGCGCGCAGTCCCGTGACGCCGGGCGCCCGGTCCTCGTGCAGCACGAACCGGGCGTCGTAGTCGCCGCCGTTCTGGGAGCGGAAAGGCAACGGCGCGTCGGTGAACAGGCCGGACAGGCGATCGATCAACCGGGCCGCGACACCCGGGTAGTGCTCGGCGGGCAACCGGTCCGCGCTGTCGATCAGGACCGGGGGCAGTACGGACATCCCCGTGTACCAGAAGATTCCGTGGTGGATCGGGAACAGGAGTTCGTCCATCTGGCCGTTGATCCCACGTGCGCCCGCGCTGTCGGCGCTGCCGCCGAAACTGACGACCGTCATCGCCCGCTTGCCGGCCAGGGTTCCGTCGCCGTACCGCCGGGTGGAGCCGTCCTCGCGGCGCAGTCCGTAGCCGTACCCCTCGACGAAGACCCGGTCGAACCAGCCCTTGAGGATCGCGGGCATGCCGTACCACCACAGCGGGAACTGCACGATCACCGCGTCGGCCCACGCGAGTTTGCGCTGCTCGGCGCGGATGTCGGGGGCCAGGGTGCCCTCGGTCAGGGCCTGACCCGACCGCGCGCCGACGAGGAGGCGGTGGTGGGGGTCGTGTCCGAAATCGTCTGCCGTCACCACCGGGTTCCATCGCATCGCGTACAGGTCCGAGGTCCGGATGTCGTGGTCGGCGCCGCGCAGTGCCGAGAGGGCGTCGCTGCGGAGTGCCGCGTTCAGGGACTTCGGTTCGGGATGTGCCGATACCCACAGGATCTTCATGGTTCGCCTTCCGCTCGGTCGTCCTGACCTCTCCGATCATGGACGCGCGGCGGTGGCCGCGACAGTGGCCGGTGGGACGATATGTGAAATAATCGGGCCATGTCCGATTCGAGAGGTAAGCGGACCGTGCGTCGCCATCGCGTGGTCGTGTTCGTGCGCGACGGTCTGCTCCCGATCGAGTTCGGAATCGTCCACCGATTGTTCGGTGAGGCGCGATCGCGGGAGGGCGAACCGCTGTACGAGGTCCTCACGTGCACCCTCACACCCGGCGCCGTCCGTACCGACACCGACGTGACGATCACCGTCGAGCACGGCCCGGCACTTCTCGGCACGGCCGACACCGTCGTGATCCCGGCGTCCGATCAGGACTACGACCCGCCGGAGGACGGGCGCCTGCCCCGCCACCTCGCGGACGCCCTCGCGCACATTCGCCCGGGCACGCGGGTGGCATCGATCTGCACGGGCTCGTTCGTCCTCGCCGCGGCAGGGCTTCTCGAGAACCGGCGTGCCACGACGCACTGGAAGTCGGCGGACGCGTTCCGGCGGCGTTACCCGGACGTGCACCTGGACCCCGGCGTGCTCTACACGCACGACGGCGGCGTGCTCACCGCCGCCGGCGTCGCGTCCGGAATCGATCTGTGCCTGTACATGATTCGTCTCGACCACGGTGCGTCGGTGGCCAACGAGGTGGCGCGGGGAACGGTCGTGCCGCCTCATCGCAGCGGTGGTCAGGCGCAGTTCATCACCGAGCCCGTCCCGGACGCCGACGGTGCGTCCACGGCGCGAGCGCGGGCGCGGGCGCTGTTGCATCTCGATCAACCGCTGTCGCTGCGGGAGCTGGCCGCGTGGGAGTCGATGAGCGTGCGCACGTTCACCCGGCGATTCCGGGCCGAGACGGGGATGTCGCCGACGCAGTGGGTTCTCGAACAGCGGATCATCCGCGCCCGCGAACTGCTCGAGAACACCGACCTGCCGGTGGACGACATGGCGGCGGCCGCGGGATTCGGCACCGCGACGTCGCTGCGACAACACCTCTCGCGCACGGTCGGCGTCTCACCGTCCGCGTACCGCGCCACTTTCCGTTGACGGCATGCTCATTCGTCCAAGTGCGGGGGAGTGCGCGGCGCTAACGTCGAGGCCATGACAGTCTCGGACACGCCTCGAAACAACACTCTGACGATGCGGGCTCAGCCGCTTCTCGCCGTCGACGACGTCGAACGCGCAGGCGAGTGGTACCGGAAGGTCCTGGACGCGCGCAGCGGCCACGGTGGACGGGACTACGAGCAACTCCTCGTCGACGGGCACATGATCCTGCAACTGCACCGGCTCGACGAGGGCCACCACCACGGCCCCCTCGGCGATCCTTCGCTCCCGCGGGGAAACGGGGTGGCGATCTGGTTCGAGACCCCCGACTTCGACGGCACCGTTGCGAGGGTGCGGGAGGCGGGTGCCGACGTGGTCACGGACGTGCACGTCAATCCCAATGCGGGACATCGCGAGATCTGGATCCGCGACCTCGACGGCTATCTCGTGGTGTTCGCCGAACCGGCGTGACGGGCGATCTCAGCGCAGCGCCACGACAGCATCGCCGCGCTGTTCGAGGACGACGTCGCCGGCCACCGTCGTGAGGATCGGCCCCGCCGCGGCGTCACGCGCAACCGGGATCGTGCGAAGCAACGCGCCGGTCGACAAGTCGAGCACGGCGATGCCGGATTCCACCGGAACCAGCAGGTTTCCGGCCATCACCGCTCCCGGGCCGAGAGCGCCCGGGAAGATCCAGCGCGGTACGAGATCGGAGGCGCCGAGTGACACCACGTCCGAACCGGTCCACCAGGTGACCGCCGAACTGCCTGTCGACGTGACGGGGTCCGGGCCGACCCGGGCGGTGAGCGCGTATTCGGACACGGCGTTGCCGGTGCCGTCGAACAGGCCGATCCGCGGTCCGTACGACGGGCCGGCGGGGAGGTAGACGGCCGTGGTCTCGCCGGACACCCCGAGGATGCGAGCGCCCTCGACGCCGGCATCCACCCCCGCCAGGACGCTCGACCCGTACTCCTCGGGTTCCTGATTGTCCTTCGGCGACGGGTTCATGACCGTCAGACGATCGGCTACCTCGCCGGGACAGCGCTCGAGAACGGACAGCCTGCTGCTACTCGAACCGACGTCGATCAGCGTGCATCCGCTGCGTGGCTGCCTCCTGGGGTTCACGGGCGCGTCCACCCGGCCGTACTCGACGGTGCGGACGAGGTCGGAGCGCCACAATTCCAGCCGGCGGTCGCCGAGAGATGCCACATACGTACCGTCGGCCTTCAGCGTCACCTCGGAATCGGCGTCGCTGCTCCGCTGGGCCAGACGCTCACCGGTACCGCCGTCGAGTTCGGTGGCCTGGGAGCAGCCGCGGTCGTCGCGGTAGACGGCCACGACCTTCTCCCACGACGCCGTCACACCGCACAGGTCGAGATCGCGCTCGTACCGCCACAGCTCGGTACCCGACATCCGGTCCCGTCCCACGACGTCCCCACCGTCGGCGGTGACGACCGCACCAGCGACGACGAGGGGCGCGGAGGTGGCGGAACTGGCGGAGTCCCAGATCGGGCTCAGCGTCTCAGGAACCGTCAGGGCCGTGACGAGCGCAGGCGGCGGCTCGGCGGCGGTGACCGAGGTGGTGCCCCGGGCATCGCTACGGAACCACACCACGGTGAGGGCGACCACGACCGCGACGGCGATTCCGGCAGCGACGACGAGATCGGCGCGCGAGCGCCGCTCAGGTGCGAGCACGGTGGTTGTTTACTCCGCGTTCGTCGCGGCGGCGCCGACCTTCGTGGTCCGGCGGCGACGACGCCGGCGGGGCTTGGAGGCACCCTCGCCGTCGGTGTCCCCGCTCGAAGCGGCGGATTCGGGTGCCGTCGGCTCCGGCGACACGGACTTGGGGCCCACGGAGTCCGCGGGGCGGCCACCACGGGTGCGGCGGCGGGTGCGGGTGCGTGCCGGACGCTCCGTGCGCTCGGCCTTCTCGCCCTGCTCGATATCGGAGCTCTCGCTCCGCTCGGCGCCCGTGTTCTCGCTCCGCTCGGATGCGACCTTCTCGGGCTTCTCCACCCGGGGGCGCTTGATCGTGCCGGTCGCGCCGGCCGGGATCGACAGCTCCTCGAACAGGTGCGGGGAGCTGGAGTACGTCTCCGCCGGATCGGGGATGCCGAGGCCGAGAGCCTTGTCGATGAGCTGCCAGCGGGGGATGTCGTCCCAGTCCACCAGCGTCACGGCGATGCCGGTGCGGCCCGCCCGCCCGGTGCGGCCGATCCGGTGGACGTACGTCTTCTCGTCCTCGGGGCACTGGTAGTTGATGACGTGGGTGACATCGTCGATATCGATGCCGCGGGCCGCGACGTCCGTTGCGACCAGCACGTCGATCTTGCCCGTGCGGAACGCCTTCAGCGCCTTCTCGCGAGCAACCTGATTGAGGTCGCCGTGGACGGAGCCGACGGAGAAACCCCGCTCGGCGAGATCGTCGGCGACCTTCTGGGCGGTGCGCTTGGTGCGGGTGAAGATCATCGTCGCGCCGCGGCCGTCGGCCTGCAGCACGCGGGCCACCATCTCCGCCTTGTCGAGCGCGTGCGCCCGGTAGATGTGCTGGCTGGTCCGGTCGTGCACCGCCGAGTCGTCGGCCTGCTCGGCGCGGATGTGCGTCGGCTGGGTGAGGAACGTGCGGGCGAGCGTGATGATCGGACCCGGCATGGTCGCCGAGAACAGCATCGTCTGGCGCTTGTCCGGCACCATTCCGAGGATGCGCTCGATGTCGGGCAGGAAGCCCAGGTCGAGCATCTCGTCGGCCTCGTCGAGAACGAGGACCTCGACCTTGCCCAGGATCAGATGACCCTGGTTGGCGAGGTCGAGCAGACGACCCGGGGTGCCCACGACGACGTCGGCGCCCTTCTGGAGCGTCGCGATCTGCGTCTCGTACGGGCGGCCACCGTAGATGGCGAGGACCTCGAGCTTGTTCTTCTCGCCCTTCAGATACTTCGCTGCGCCCTCGAGGTCCTTGGTGACCTGGATGCACAGCTCGCGGGTGGGGACGATGACCAGCGCGCGGGGAGTGCCGTCGAGTGCGGCCGTCCCGGTGGTGCCACTGGAGATGCGGTGGAGCAGCGGGACGCCGAAACCGAACGTCTTGCCCATGCCCGTGCGGGCCTGACCGATCAGGTCGTCGCCGGCGAGGGCGAGGGGGAGCGTCAGCTCCTGGATCGCGAACGTCCGCTCGATGCCGATCTCGTCGAGAGCGCGGACGATCTCGTCACGCACTCCGAGCTCGGCGAAAGTGGGGGCGACGTGCGTGGAGTCGAGTTGCGCCGACAGCGTGGTCTCGGTTGCGTCGTCTTCATGGTCGACAGTGATCTTGCTCAGGGGACTGGCCTTCCTCGTAGCTGCACGCACGCACGAGGTAAGGGCCAGGCCGCTGGTCGGCCCGATTTCCCAGTCGACGCTCGTCGATGTCCTCTTCCGAGTCGATCCTGCCACTGCCTCAGCGCTGAAATCGAAGATTTCGGCGAGGCGCGGCTGGGACCGTCGATCAGGTGCGCGCACATTATCGGTGGGAACCGCTGATCGGATCGTGATCGATCATCACTCAAACCGCGTTCTCCGTGGAGGCGAACGTGGTGACGAGCGGTTGCCCATGATCATTGTAGCCGGAGAACGCCCCACAACCGGTTACGCATGGCAAACATCACTGGGTGACCCACTAGGCTGTGGCGCCATGGAGCCCAACACGCCTGCATCCTCTGATTCCACCATTCCCGCTGATCACCCCGGCGTCAGTGAACTCTTCGCGGTCCTCGCGTACGGCGAGATCTCCGCGTTCTACCGGCTGTCCGAGGACGCGCAGATGGCGCGGACCCTGCAGGGCAAAGTGGCGCTCGCAAGCATGGCCGCCGCCGAGATGGGCCACTTTGAGATGCTCGAGAAGGCGCTGACCGCGCGTGGGTTCGACATCTTCGAGGCGATGGATCCGTTCGTCCGCCCCCTGAACAACTACCACGCGTCCACCACACCGTCGACGTGGCTCGAGGCATTGGTGAAGGCCTACGTCGGTGACGGGATCGCCGCCGACTTCTACCGCGAGATCGGGCACTCGCTGCCCGCCGAGGTCTCGCGGACGGTCGAGGAGGTGCTCTCGCAGACCGGCCACTCGGAGTTCGTCGTCCACGAGGTGCAGCAGGCGATCAAGGCCAGCAACCGCGACAAGGACCGCCTCATGCTCTGGGGCAGGCGACTGCTCGGCGAGGCCATCACCCAGGCACAGTTCGTCCTCGCGCAGCGGGAGGCGCTCACCGAACTCGTCATCTCCGCGTCCGGCGACCTCAACGGCGTCGTCGCACTGTTCGACCGCATGCAGGAGATGCACGCCGAACGCATGGCCGTGCTCGGGCTTGTGTGAGGTGTGACGGCATGTTCGCTCAGGGCACAGCCCACGGACGCGCACCGGCGGCGGCCACTGCATTAGCCTTGCCAGGACAGCTGATGTTTCTCGGAGAGTTCGGAGGTTGACCGTGGAGGTCAAGATCGGTGTAATCGACAGCCCGCGTGAGCTCATCGTCAGCAGCGAGCAGACCCCGGACGAGGTCGAGACATTGGTCTCGGACGCCCTCACCGGTGGCGACGGGATCTTGTCTCTGCAGGACGACAAGGGACGCAAGTACCTCGTGCAGTCCAGCAAGATCGCCTACGTGGAGATCGGCCCGTCCGATATCCGCAAGGTCGGATTCGCTCCGACCAAGTGAACACACGAGAAAGGGCCCGCAGTCGACTCGACTGCGGGCCCTTTCTCGTGCACGGTGTCAGCGCTGTTCGGGATGCAGCGGCACGCGGGACAGACCGCCCCACGCGAGCGTGACCGTCGTGTCGACCGCTTCTTCCTTCGGGATCGGGCGCGACGCCTCGAGCCAGTACCGCGCGGTGAACTGGCTGGCGCCGACGAGGCCGACAGCGAGGATGCGGGCGCGGTAGGGATCGAGACCGGAGTCGTGGCTGACGAGGTCGAACACGGCGTCCACGCACGCCTCGGTGGCCTGCTCGACGCGGCTCTGCACCTGGGGCTCACCCATGAGGTCCGACTCGAACACGAGCCGGAAACCCTGCGAGTCGTTGTCGACGAAGTCGAAGAACGCCTGCACCGCGGCGCGGACACGCTGCTTGTTGTCCGTGGTCGAGCGCAGTGCCTGCCGGACGCCGGAGATCAGGCTGTCGACATAGCTCTGCAACACCGCCACGTACAGCTCGAGCTTGCCGGGGAAGTGCTGGTAGAGGACGGGCTTGCTCACACCGGCGCACTCGGCGATCTCGTCCATACCGGCAGCGTGGTATCCGCGTGTGACGAAGACCTCGCTGGCTGCGGCGAGTAGCTGCAGTCGCCGGGCGTCACGGGGGAGTCGCGTGCTGCGACGGGCCCCGGTGCCCTTTCCGGGGGTGGCATCGCGATCGGAGTTCGTCCGATCCGCGAGTTCAGTCATAGCGCTTCCAATCTGCACAAGTATTCCGCGTCACATTCTGTGTAACTGTGTGAACGATACCCGCGCGTAGTGAACCGTTCATGGTGGACTCGCTGGACTCGCCCGGTCAAGGATATTGCCTGACCGGTAACTGGGACCCTGCGGCGGTCGGGTGCGCCTGGTCGCCCGGGTAGCCGCGACGTTGCGGATCGCCTCTGCGTGACACGCCGAATGACCTGCGGACGGTGCGCTGGGACGAGGCGGTGCCGGACTGTGAGATTCTGGGCTGCGTGACTGACCGAGGAGGACCGCGTGTTCGCGGCCGGGCTCCCCAGAGCTCCGAGGACGGGGAGCGACGATCGCGCAGCATCGACCAGCGTGACGTCCGTCCCCACACTTCGCAGTCGGCACCACAGTCGCATCAACCGCTCCGTGCGCAATGGGACCCGACCAGCCGCGACGTCGGCAGGCCCCGGAACCCGCGCCCCGAGCGGCAGGCGCGGAAGCAGAGCCGCATCGGCCGGTTCGTCTCCACCTACGGCTGGCGGGCCTACGCGATCCCGATCCTGCTGGTGGTCACCGTTCTCGTGGTGGTCGACGCGGTCCGGGACACCGGCGGCGGCAGCGAGACGACGGCCGAGACCGACACCCCCGGATTCGGCACCCTGTCCCGCGACACCGACGGTTCGAGCGTCATCGGGATCCCGCCGGAGGCCGACGGTAACTTCGCCGCCGAACTTCCCTCGGGCGCGCTGCCCGAGGGAGGTCCGTTCACGGCGGTCGGCGCAGGCACCTGGCACGTGGTTCCCGGAAGCGGAACCAAGATCGGGCAGGGCACCGAACGCGAATTCACGTACAGCGTCGAGATCGAGGACGGGGTCGACACG
>NZ_JBFUGT010000081.1:0-26317 GCF_056402775.1 Rhodococcus sp. P3_B8 | reverse complement strand
GCACCTGGATGATCCGCGCGCCGTGCATGACGGCCTGCGCGAGCTTGCCCATCGCGATCTTGCCCTGCGGCACCAGCACGGCACAGGTCATCTTCGCCTTCGCGGCGTACGCGGCTGCGGAAGCGGATGTGTTACCCGTGGACGCACACAGGACGGCCTGCTGACCGCGGGCCAGCGCGTCGGTGACGGCCATCGTCATTCCGCGGTCCTTGAACGAACCGGTCGGGTTGAGCCCCTCGACCTTCAGGTAGACGTCGCAACCGGTGAGCTCCGAGAGGTGCCCGGCGGGCAGCAGAGGGGTGCCGCCCTCGCGGAGGGTGACCGTCTTCCAGTTCGGTCCGATGGCGAGGCGGTCGCGGTAAGCCTCGATCAGCCCCGGCCAGGGGGTGTGAACGGGGTTACGGGTGCCGGTCATTGTTCGGTGCCTTCCAGTCGCAGCACGCTGGTCACAGCGGTGACGAATTCGAGTTTGCTCAGTGCCTCAACGGTTTCCGACAGAGCAGAATCCGTCGCGACGTGGGTCACGACGACGAGGCGGGCACCGTCGCCGGCGCCTTCCTGCCGCACGGTGGAGATGCTGACGCCGTGCTGCGAGAATTCGGCAGCCACCGCCGACAGGACCCCGGCCTTGTCCGTCACCTGCATGTTGACGTAGTAGCGCGTGGGGATGTCGCCGATCGGCGCGATCTTCAGCTTGGCGTACTTGGACTCGCGGGGTCCGCGGCCGCCGTTCACCTTGTTGCGCGCGGCCATCACCAGGTCGCCCATCACGGCCGATGCGGTGGGGGCGCCGCCTGCGCCCTGGCCGTAGAACATGAGGCGCCCGGCGTTCTCCGCCTCGACGACGACGGCGTTGAACGCACCGTTGACCGAGGCCAGCGGGTGTTCCAGCGGCACGAGCGCCGGGTAGACCCGCGCGGAGATCCGCTCCTTGCCCTCGGGGGTGGTGATCCGCTCGCAGATGGACAGCAGCTTGATCGTGCAGTCGAGTGCGCGAGCCGACGTCAGGTCGGCCGCGGTGATCTTGGAGATCCCCTCGCGGTACACGTCGGCGGCGGTGACCCGGGTGTGGAACGCGATCGACGCGAGAATGGCCGCCTTGGCCGCGGCGTCGTAGCCCTCCACGTCGGCGGTCGGATCGGCCTCGGCGTAACCCAGGCGTCCGGCCTCGGCGAGGGTCGCGGCGTAGTCCGCGCCGGTCTCGTCCATCGCCGACAGGATGAAGTTGGTGGTTCCGTTCACGATTCCGGCGACCTTGTTCACCCGGTCACCGGCGAGGGACTGGATGAGCGGGCGGATCACGGGGATCGCACCGGCCACGGCGGCCTCGAAGTAGAGGTCCACGTTGTGCAGTTCCGCCGCCTCGGCCAGTTCACCGGTGTGATCGGCGAGCAGCGCCTTGTTGGCGGTGACGACGGACTTGCCGGAGTTGAGCGCCGAGAGGATCAGCTTGCGGGGCAGGTCCATGCCGCCGATCACCTCGACGACGATGTCGACGTCGTCGCGGGYCACGAGTGACTCCGCGTCGGTGGTCTGCAACTCCTCGGGAATTCCGCGGTCCTTGCCGGGGCGGCGCACGGCCACTCCACGCAGTTCCAGCGGGGCACCGACGCGAGCCTCGAGGTCTTCGCTGTGCTCCCGCAGGATGCGCACCACCTCGCTCCCGACGTTGCCGAGGCCGAGGACGGCCACACCGATAGCGCGATGCGCCGATTCGCTCGTCACTCCTGTACCTCCAAGCTCAGCAGGTCTTCCACGGTTTCCCTCCGGAGGATCACGCGCGACTGTCCGTCGCGCACGGCCACCACGGCAGGGCGGGCGAGCAGGTTGTACCTGCTCGACATCGAATAGCAGTATGCACCGGTGGCCGCGACGGCGAGCAAATCGCCGGCGTCGATGTCCTCGGGCATCCAGGTGTCGCGGATCACGACGTCACCGGACTCGCAGTGCTTGCCGACGACACGGGACACCACCGGCGCCGCGTCGCTGACCCGCGAGACCAGTTTGGCCTCGTACTCCGCCTGGTACAGCGCGGTACGGATGTTGTCGCTCATTCCGCCGTCGACGCTGACGTACCGGCGGGTGAGGTTGGCGCCGACGGTGACGTCCTTGATGGTGCCGACCTCGTACAGCGTCACCGTGCCGGGTCCGGCGATCGCGCGTCCGGGTTCGACGGCCAGCGTCGGCTCCGGCAGACCGGCGAGCGCCGACTCGTTGCGCACGATGTCGCCGAGTTTGGCGGCGAGCTGATCGACCGGCGGCGGGTCGTCGGAGGGGACGTAGGAGATTCCCATGCCACCACCGAGGTCGATGATCGAGATCTGGGCGGTCTTCTCCACACCGAACTCCGCGACGACGTCCCGCAGCAGCCCGATCACGCGGTGCGCGGCCAACTCGAATCCGTCGACGTCGAAGATCTGCGAACCGATGTGGCTGTGGAGTCCCACCAGCCGCAGGTTGCCGGCGGCGAAGACCCGGCGGACCGCGTCGATCGCCTTTCCGCCGGCGAGCGAGAACCCGAACTTCTGGTCCTCGTGGGCAGTGGAGATGAACTCATGGGTGTGCGCCTCGACTCCGACCGTCACGCGGATCAGAACGTCCTGCACCACACCGGCTTCGGCGGCCACCTTGTCGAGGCGGTCGATCTCCGTGGCGGAGTCGAGCACGATGTGCCCGACCCGGGCCGACACGGCGGCGTTCAGCTCGGCGACCGATTTGTTGTTGCCGTGCATGGCAATTCGCTCAGCCGGGAATCCGGCGTGCAGGGCGACCGCCAGTTCGCCGCCCGACGCGACGTCCAGGGACAGGCCCTCGTCGGCGACCCAGCGGGCGATCTCGCCGCACAGGAACGCCTTCGACGCGTAGTGCACCTTGGCGGTGGGCCCGAACGCACGGGCCATGTCGCGGCAGCGGGACCGGAAATCGTCCTCGTCGACCACGAACAGTGGGGTGCCGTACTTCTCGGCCAGTTCGGTGACCGGGATGCCCGCCAGGCTCACGACCCCGTCCTCGGCGCGGTGCGCGTTGCGGGGCCACACCTCGGGAGAGAGTGCGGCGAATGCGGCCGCGTCGGCGGGACGTTCGGGCAGACCGGGTGCGTGCAGCTGTTCGGCGTGCTTGGGACCTGCGGGGTGCGCGTTCACATCTGCTCCGGTGCACTGACGCCGAGCAGGGCCAGTCCGTTGGACRGGACCTGCCGGGACGCGTCGCACAACGCCAGTCGCGCGATGTGCAGCGGGCCGACTTCTTCGTCGCCCTGGGGCAGGATCCGGCAGGCGCCGTAGAACCGGTGATAGGCACCGGCCAGCTCCTCGAGGTACCGCGCAATGCGGTGCGGCTCACGCAGATTCGCGGCACTGGTGACGACGCGCGGGTACTCGCCGAGGGTGCGGATCAGATCGCCCTCCTGCTCCGAGACGAGCAGCGAGAAGTCGGGATCCGTGACCGCGATACCGAGGTCGGCGGCGTTACGGGCGATGGCCGACAGGCGGGCGTGCGCGTATTGCACGTAGTACACCGGGTTCTCGTTGCCGGTGCTCGTCCACAGTTCGAGGTCGATGTCGATGCTCGAATCCACCGACGACCGGATCATCGCGTACCGCGACGCGTCGACGCCGATCGCCTCGACGAGGTCGTCGAGGGTGATGACCGTCCCGGCGCGCTTGCTCATCTTCACGGCCACACCGTCGCGGACGAGGTTCACCATCTGGCCGATCAGCACCTCGACGGTGTCGGGGTCGTCGCCGAACGCGGCCGCAGCCGCCTTGAGCCGGCCGATGTACCCGTGGTGGTCGGCACCGAGCATGTAGATGCACAGGTCGAAGCCGCGGGAGCGCTTGTCCTGGAAGTAGGCGATGTCACCGGCGATGTACGCCGCGTTGCCGTCGCTCTTGATGACGACGCGGTCCTTGTCGTCGCCGAAGTCGGTGCTCTTGAGCCACCAGGCGCCGTCCTCCTGGAACAGGTTGCCGGAGTCCTTGAGCGTCTCGACGGCCTTCTCCACCGCACCGGACTCGAACAACGAGTTCTCGTGGAAGTAGACGTCGAAGTCCACGCCGAACTCGTGCAGGGTGCGCTTGATGTGGGCGAACATCAGGTCGACGCCGATGGCGCGGAAGACTTCCTGCTGCTCGCCCGCGGGCAGTTCCAGCACGTCGGGGCGCTGGGACTGGACCTGGGCGGCGATGTCGGCGATGTACACACCCGCGTAGCCGTCCTCGGGGGCGGGTTCGCCCTTGGCGGCCGCGATCAGCGAGCGGGAGAACCGGTCGATCTGGGCGCCGTGGTCATTGAAGTAGTACTCGCGGGTGACCGCCGCGCCCTGGGTGGACAGGATCCGGCCCAGCGCGTCGCCCACGGCGGCCCAGCGCGTTCCACCGAGGTGGATGGGGCCGGTGGGGTTGGCCGAGACGAACTCGAGGTTGATCTTCTTGCCGTCGAGCGTGTGTCCGGCCCCGAAGGCGGCACCCTCCTCGAGGATCTTCGCGACGATCGCGCCCTGCGCGTCGGCGGCCAGGCGGATGTTGAGGAATCCCGGGCCCGCGATGTCGGCGCTGTCGATGCCCGCGGCCGCGGTCAGCGCCTCGGCGAGCCAGCCGGCCAGCTCACGCGGATTGGTACCGACCTTCTTGGCCACCTGCATCGCGACGTTGGTGGCGTAATCGCCGTGCTCGGGATTGCGCGGACGCTCGACCGTGAGAGTTTCGGGAAGCACGGACACGTCGAGTCCGCGTTCGGCGAGCACTTTCGCGGCGGTTCCGCGGAGCAGTTCGGCAAGGTCAGCTGGAGTCACAGGTATCCATCCTATGGCCAACGCGTCCCGGGCGGTGATCCGCCTTGCCGCGAGTCCCGTCGCGGACCCGGCGACTGCCGGCGAGCGTGGCGGCGGCCACTCTCCCAGGTTGCGCTCAGGGTGGGAAAGTACAGTGGTGTCGCCCTGAGTCCCGGCCCTCAGCTTCCGGTTACCGGGGGTCGAGCGCCCGTAACCCACACACCGAAAGATCACAATCGATGCCAAGCGGTTCGGAAAGTCGCGGTCCCGATAAGAACTCGGGCGCGAAGTCGGCGAAGGCCATCAAGGCCGCCAAGAAGAATAGCGGCGGCGCGAAAGTCAAGGGTGGCGCGTCCGCTCCGCGGAACATCCCCTGGCTGACGATCGGCGCCGGAGCTGCCGTTCTCGCACTCGTGGCGGTCCTCGCGATCAACCTGGTCCCCAAGTACCAGGCCAAGGAAGAAGCCGCGAAGTACGCGCCGAGCGCCGAGAATCCCGACCCGTCGGTCAACATCGACGGCGTCGTCAAGGTCGACTACCCGGCCGGCATCCACATCCAGCCGACGCAGCGCGTCGCGTACGACCAGTCGCCCCCGTTCGGCGGCCCGCACGACGCCATCTGGGCGACGTGCACCGGCACGGTCTACCCGAACGCGATCCGCACCGAGAATGCCGTGCACTCGCTCGAGCACGGCGCCGTGTGGATCGCCTACAACCCGGACGAGCTGTCCGCCGATCAGGTCGAGACGCTGAAGGGCAAGGTGGACGGCGAGACGTACACGCTGATGTCGCCGTTCCCGGGCCTCGACAGCCCGGTCTCGCTGCAGTCGTGGGGCCACCAGCTGAAGCTGGACAGCGTCGACGACGAGCGCATCGACCAGTTCATCACCGCGCTGCGGATCAACAAGAACACCTACCCGGAGGTCGGCGCGAGCTGCTCGTCCATCCCGGGCTCCGGTTTCGATCCGGACAACCCGCCGCCGTTCGACCCGAGTACACCCGGCGCGGACGCGGTGCCGATGGACGGTGGCGGCATCGCCCCGGACCAGTCGGAATCCGGTGGTGCGGGAGCGCAGCTGCCCAGCGGCATGCAGCTCCCGAGCGACCTGCAGTTGCCGTCCGATCTGCAGCAGGCGCCGGCCGAGGGTGGCAATGGCTAGCCCTGCCGAACCCGCAGACGCTCCAGCCCCGTCCCGGCCCAGTCAGCGCACAGCGCTGCTGGTCATCGGGTTGATCGGCGCCATCGCCCTCGGATTCGCGCTCGGGTTCCTCGCCCGGCTTCCACTCGAGGACAACGGGGCCCCGGTCCCCGAGGCCGGTTCCGTGGATGTCGGATTCGCGCAGGACATGAGCGTGCACCACAGCCAGGCGGTGGAGATGTCGGCGATCGCGCTGGCGGGCGCCACCGACCCGGCGGTGCGCGGCCTCGCGTACGACATCCTCACCACGCAGCAGAATCAGCTCGGGCAGATGCAAGGCTGGCTCGCGATGTGGGATCAGCCGGCGCTGCCGTCCGGCGGCTACATGGGCTGGATGGAAGCCGAGCACTCCGACGGTCACGACCACGGGTCCGCCGACAGCGGGCACATGGGTTCGATGTCGAAGATGCCGGGCATGGCGTCCTCGGAGGACATGGCCGCGCTGCGTCAGGCCACCGGACCGGCCGTCGACGTCCTGTACCTGCAGCTGATGTTGCGCCACCACCAGGGCGGCCTCCCGATGATGGAGTACGCGGCCCAGCACGCGTCGGAGGACGCGGTGCGCTCTCTCGCGCAGACGATGGTGGACACGCAGCAGAGCGAGTCGACGGTGATGACGAACATGCTCACCGCGAAGGGCGCCGCTCCCCTCCCGATGAACTGATCTCCGGCCTCACGACCACGTCCAGTCGCGCACCTCGGGCATGTCCTCGAGGTGCGCGACGACGTATTCGCCGTGCCGTTCGAGTTGCCGGAGGCAGAAGTCGGCCAGTTCGCCGGCACCGGACGGTTCCCTCCGCGTGCGTCGCAGCGCCTCGAGGACCAGGTGATAGCGACTCATCCGGTTGAGCACGACCATGTCGAACGGGGTGGTCGTCGTGCCCTGTTCGCTGAAGCCGCGAACGTGGAACCGGTCCGGGGCGGGACGCCCGTGGATCAGCTCGTGGACGGCGCGCGAGTACCCGTGGAACGCGAACACCACGTCCGTGTCCGCGGTGAACAGGTCCAGGAACATGCGCGCGTCGAATCCGTGCGGATGTTCCGTGGGTGTGAGCAACCCCATGAGGTCGACGACGTTGACCACCCGGGTGACCAGTTCCGGCGTGTGCTCGCGCAGCAACTGCGCCGCGGCGAGGATCTCCTGGGTCGGAACGTCCCCGGCGGCCGCGAGCACGACGTCCGGGTCGGCGCCCGCCGGGGCTTCCGTCCCCGCCCACGCCYACACCGACGCCCCGCCCGCGCAGTGCGCATGCGCCTCCGCGAGGGTCAGGTACTGCAGGTGCGGCTGCTTGTCGACGACGATGAGATTGACGTGGTCGGTGCTGCGGAGGCAGTGGTCGGAGATGGACAGCAAGGTGTTCGAGTCCGGTGGCAGCCAGATCCGGACGACGTCCGGTGCGAGCGGGATGACGGCGTCGATCATGCCCGGCCCCTGATGACTGAACCCGTTGTGGTCGTTGCGCCAGCAGGTACTGGTCAGCAGGACGTTCAGCGACGCCACCGGCGCCCGCCACGGCAGATCCACCGCATGCTGCAACCACTTCGTGTGCTGGACGAGCATCGACACGCTCACCATCGCGAACGCCTCGTAGCTGGCGAACAGCCCGTGCCGTCCCGACAGCAGATACCCCTCGAGCCACCCCTCGCAGAGGTGCTCGCTGAGCACCTCCATCACCCGGCCGCGGGCCGACAGCCCGTCGTCGTAGTCCGTGACCGGCAGCTGCCAGCAGCGGTCGGTCACCTCGAACACGGCGCCCAACCGGTTGCTGGACGTTTCGTCCGGGCAGAACAACCGGAAGTAGCCGCCGCCGTCGGGCGTGGTGGTGGCGGCGTACAGGTCGCGGAGCAGTTCCCCGAGCACCCGGGTGGTCTCGTGGTGGGTGGTGCCGGGCTTCTCGATCGCAAGCGCGTACTTCTCCAGCGGCGGCACGGGAAGATCCGCACGCAGGCGGCCGCCGTTCGCGTACGGCGACGAACCCATCCGCTTGTCGCCCTGCGGCGCCAGCCGCTCGAGGTCCGGAACGAGTGCGCCGAACGAGTCGAACAGTGCGTCCGGTCCGTACGACCGCATCCACTCCTCGAGCTGACGCAGATGCGCCTCGTCGGTCCGCACCCCCGACAGCGGAACCTGATGGGCCCGGTGCGTGCCCTCGACGAGCACGCCGTCGACGGTCCGCGGACCGGTCCAGCCCTTCGGGGTCCGCAGCACGATCGCCGGCCACTTGGCGGCGCTGCGCCTGCCGGCCCGCGCCTCCCGCTGAAGGTCGGAGATCGCGGTGTGCGCGTCGGTGAGGGCGCGATGCAGCGCCGGGAAGACCTGCCGCGGGTCGTCGCCGGAGACGACGGTCGGCGCCCAGCCCTGACCGCCGAGGAACGCCTCGACGTCCGCGTCGCTGCTGCGGCCGTAGACAGTGGGCCCGGCGATCTTCGCTCCGTTGACGTGCAGGATCGGCAGCACCGCTCCGTCACGTTCCGGATTGAGGAAGGCGGGAAGTTTCCATGACCCGGACAGCGGTCCCGTCTCGGCCTCACCGTCTCCGATCACGCACGCCACCAACAGATTCGGGTGATCGAACGCCGCCCCGGCGGCATGCGCGAGGGCGTAGCCGAGTTCGCCGCCCTCGTGGATGCTGCCCGGTGTCTGCACACTGACGTGACTCGGGATGCCACCGGGCGTCGAGAACTGCCGGCAGAGCCGGTGGATACCCGCGGCGTCGCGGGACACGCCCGGATACACCTCCGAGTACGTCCCCTCCAGGTACGTGGCGGCGACGAGCGCCGGACCACCGTGTCCGGGACCCGTCACGTAGAGACAATCGGTGTCGGTCCGGCGGATGAGGCGGTTCAGCAGGGCGTAGATCATCGACAGACCCGGGCTCGTCCCCCAGTGCCCGAGCAGCCGGGGTTTGATGTGTTCCGGGCGCAGCGGCTCACGCAGAAGCGCGTTGTCCTGCAGGTAGATCTGCGCGACCGTCAGATAGTTGGCCGCCGCCCACCACCGCAGGTCCAGCTCGAGATCGGAATCGGAATAGTGCCCGTCGGAGTCCTGCGACCCCAACTGCCGTCCATCGGTCATTCTCGACGCCTCCCCGGGAGTTCGCGAGCGTCCACGTCCTCCCGACACTAGGCGTGTCCGGGCCGCGACCGGGGCGAGTCCACAAAGTAGGGGGACCGATTTGGTCGATCCCACTACCCATGCGCTACGATTGGCCAGCCCAATCGGCACACCGGTTTTCCGGTGCGCCCCCGTAGCTCAGGGGATAGAGCGTTCGCCTCCGGAGCGAAAGGTCGCAGGTTCGAATCCTGCCGGGGGCACCACGAGAAACTGCGTCGCCTGTCGCGGCGCAGCCTTTCTCTCTGGTGCTACCAGTCTTCCCCGAGTGATCTCCTCGGGCTTTGTCGAGAGCTGCAGCCGCGCCGGCAGATGCCGCGCCCACCGATCGAACGCTGGCCTCCTCCATTGCGGGTTCCGCGGTAAGAACTCTCTGCCGAAGACTCTCTCCGGCAGTGTCGACCAAGGGACACCCCTGTGCAGCAACACCGCTCTCATCCACTCACCCTCGGCGTCGTCGCGCGTTCGAGTAAGCCCGACGAACGCCGGCTCCCGATCCATCCGCTCCACTTCGACCGGATCGACCCCGACCTCCGTGGCCGCATCCACCTCGAGTACGGCTACGGCGAGCCCTTCGGTGTCTCCGACGAGCAGCTGGCCCTCTCGGTGGGCGGGCTGCGCACCCGGGAGCAGCTGATCGAGCACTCCGACGTCCTCCTGCTGCCCAAACCTCTCGCGAAGGATCTGGCGGACCTGCGTGACGGCCAGATCCTGTGGGGGTGGCCGCACTGCGTCCAGGACACGGAGCTCACCCAGGTGGCCGTCGATCGCCACCTCACGTTGATCGCGTTCGAGGCCATGAACCACTGGAGCGTCGAGGGGTCGTTCCAGCTCCATGTCTTCCACAAGAACAACGAACTCGCCGGATACAGCTCGGTGCTGCACGCCCTGTCGATCGCGGGTTCGACCGGCGACTACGGCCGCCGCCTGCGCGCCGTGGTACTCGGCTTCGGTGCCACCGCCCGCGGCGCCGTCACCGCGCTGAACGCCCTGGGCATCCACGACGTCCACGTCGTCACGCAACGCGGGGTCACCGCCGTGAGCTCGCCGATCCATTCCGCGGAGATCGTGCAGTTCGATCACGACGACGCCGATCCGCGCCGCAGCCACGTCACCACGGACGAGGGCCGGATGCCGCTCGCCGGGTTCCTCGCCCGGCACGACATCATCGTCAACTGCGTCCTACAGGACACGGAATCGCCGCTGACGTTCCTGATCGACTCGGACATCGAGACCCTCCTGCCCGGCAGCCTCGTCGTCGACGTGTCCTGCGACGAGGGAATGGGCTTCAGCTGGGCCCGGCCCACGTCGTTCGCCGATCCGACGTTCATGATCAGTGAGAACGTCCGCTACTACGCGGTCGACCACAGCCCGTCCTACCTGTGGAATTCGGCGACCTGGGAGATCAGCGAGGCCCTGCTCCCCCATCTGGGGACGGTCCTCGACGGACCCGCCGCCTGGGACCGCAGCGACACGATCCGGCGGGCCGTCGAGATCCGCGACGGAGTCGTGCAGAACCCCCGGATCCTGTCGTTCCAGCACCGCGCGGCGGACTACCCGCACCCGGTCGTCGCCTGATCGACCGGACGAACGGGACGCTCGTTCGATCTGACGCGACGAGCGTCCCGTTCGTCCGGGAGGGCGACTGTTCAGGCCGGAGTGCTGCGGCGCATTTCGCGTCGGAGGATTTTTCCGCTGGCCGTCTTGGGTAGTTCGTCGACGATCTCGACGCGCCTCGGGGCCTTGTAGCTGGCCAGCCGCTCCCGGCAGTACTCGACGAGGTCGTCCGTCTCGACCGTCTGCCGGGGGCGGAGGCTGACGAACGCGGCGACGGTCTCGCCGCGGTAGCTGTCCGGCTCGCCGACGACCGCGGCCTCCCGGACCGCGGGATGCCGGTAGAGGACGTCCTCGACTTCGCGGGGCCAGACCTTGAACCCGGACGCGTTGATCATGTCCTTCTTGCGGTCGACGACGTACACCCAGCCCTGGGCGTCCATGAATCCCACGTCGCCGGTGAGCAGCCGGCCGCCGGGCAGCGACTGCGCCGTGGCGTCCGGTTTGTTCCAGTACGCGGGCACGACCATCGGCCCGTCGACGGCGATCTCCCCGACCTCGAGCGGGCCGAGGTCGTGCCCGTCCTCCCCGACGATCCGGATCACGGCGGAGGGAAGGGGCAGGCCGATCGCCAGCGTGCCCGACGACGGATCGACCGGCGCCTCCAGGTTCGGCGGGACGACGACGCACGGTGCGCTGGTCTCGGTGAGCCCGTAGCCGTTGCGGATGTACTTTCCGGTCAGCTCCCGGAACCGTTCGACGATGGCAGGGGGTAGCGGGGCGCCACCGGACATCACGGCCTCCAGCGAGGCGAAGCGCTCACCGGAGAAGTCGGGGTGGGCCATCAGCGCCATGTAGGCGGTGGACGGGCCGACCATGAACACCGGCCGCTCCCGTTCGAGGGCGTCGAGGACGACCCCTGCGTCGAACCGGTACGCGAGGATCAGCGGCGACGCCAGATCGATCGCGGTGAGCAACTGGCACACCATGCCCGTGATGTGGAACAGCGGCGCGAGCGCGAAGATCGGCGAACCTGCGGGCTTGCTCTCGTACAGGCGCAGGATCGAACTGTTGACGGTGAGATTCCGGTGGGTGTTGGTCGCCCCCTTGGGGACTCCACTCGTTCCGGACGTGTAGGACACGAGCGCGACGTCGTCCGGGACCAGGCCGGAGTCCGCCACGTCGGCTCCCGCGCGCGCCCGGGCCACCTCGAGCAGGTCCGGCACGCCCTCGGCGCGCACCCGGGTCACGCCCCCGAACACCCGTGGGTCGCCGGACGTCTGGATGTCGAGTTCGCTGGCGGTCATCGCGATCCGCACACCCGCGGCGGACGCCCGCTCCGCCACCCGATCGGCCCACGCGTTCTCGCTGCACACGATCGCGGTGACTCCGGCGTCGGTGAGGATGTGGGAGAGCTCGTCCCGGTACATCGGGTTCAGCGGGACGACGACACCGCCTGCCTTCCATGTGCCGAGCAACGCGAGCAGGAACTGCGGGACGTTCTGCAGGTAGATGGCGAGCCGGTCGCCCTTCCCGAATCCGTTCTCGGTGAGGTAGGCGGCCACACCGTCGCTGAGTTCGTCGACCTCGCGGTAGTCGAGGGTGCCGCCGAGGTACCGGATCGCCGGCCCGTCCGGGGCGGATTCGACCGCGGCCGAGAACATGTCGAGCGCTGTCCGGGCGGGGATCTCCCCCACGGAACGCGTGTTCTCGTCGTACCGTTCCATCCAGGGCCTGTCGTCGTACCAGCTCATCGCCGCCGTGCCGCCTCTCGCTCGTTCCGTGTTCCGACTGTGTGACGTGCTGTTCAGCGTGTTCCCGAGATCCCGCCGTCGACGGGGACGACGGTGCCGGTGAGGTAGGCCCCGGCGCGCGAGGAAAGGAAGATCGCGGTGCCCGCGACGTCTTCCGGTGTGCCGACCCGGCCGAGCGGGACCGATCCCTCGACCGCCTCCTTCCGCTCCGGGTCGTCGAGGACGAACGCCATCATCTTGCTCGGAAACGGTCCGGGGGCAATGGCATTGACGGTGATTCGCTCGGCGGCCAGCGTCGCTGCGAGCTTGCGGGTGAGCATGTGGACCGCGGCCTTGCTCGCCCCGTACGAGAAGTTCTCGCTACCCGACACCACGAGTCCGTCGATCGACCCGATGTTGATCACCCGGGCGGGGTCACCGTCCGTCGCCGCGGCCCGCAGACTCGGCAGCAACGCCTGGGTGAGCATGAACACGCCCTTGACGTTGATGTCGAAGATCTTGTCGAAACCGGCGGCGGGGAAATCGTCGACCGGCGCACCCCACGTCGCTCCGGCGTTGTTCACCAGGACGTCCAGTCGGGGCGACAACTCGGCGACCCGCGCGACGAGCCCCTCGATCCCCTCCTCGGTGGACAGGTCGGCGGGGTGTGCGTGACACGTCCCCGGCCCGGCGGCGGACAGTTCGGCCGCGGCCTTCTCGCACGCCTCGGCCTTGCGGGCGGAGATGATCACGGTCGCTCYGGCCAGGGCGAATCCTTGCGCGATCATCCGGCCGATACCCCGCGAACCTCCGGTGACCACCACGGTCTTGCCTGCGACGTCGAACAGCGAACCTATGTCCATGTGCGTTCCCTTCAGGGTTGGAAGACGAGGCGGCCGACGGTGCTGCCGTCACCGAGCCGGCCGATGCCGTCGGCGACGTCAGCGAGCGAGAGCCGCTCGCTGATGAGCGGCGTGATCGCACCGGAGTCGGCGAGACGGGTCAGTTCCTCGTGGCAGTCGGCGATCGCCTGCTGGTTGTACTGCTTGTACAGGCCCCAGTGCAGGCCGATGATCGAGTAGTTCTTGATCAGGGCGTGATTGAGGCCGGGTGTCGGGATGGTGCCGCCGGCGAAACCGATGATCAGGATCCGGCCTTCGAACGCGATGCACTTGGTGGACTTCGCGTAGGCGTCGCCGCCGACCGGGTCGTAGACGACGTCCGCGCCGCGTCCGCCGGTGAATTCCTTGACCAGCGGAACGAAATCGTCGGTGTGCCTGTCGATCACCAGATCCGCCCCCAGCCGGCGGCAGTACTCGACCTTGTCGGCACCGCCGACGACGCCGATCACCTTCGCTCCCGCGGCTTTGCCCAATTGCACTGCGGCGCTGCCCACTCCGCCCGCGGCGGCGTGGACGAGCAGCGTCTCCCCCGGCTTCAGCTGGGTGCGCCGGTGCAGGGCGAACCAGCTCGTCTGGTAGCCGATGCTCAACGCCGACGCCTCGGCGTCGTCGAGCGCGGACGGTGCGGCGAACGTGTTGGCCTCGTCCATGACGGCCAGCTGGGCGAATCCGCCGCCGGGCAGGTTGGGGTTGCCGATCACCCGGTCGCCGACGGCGAAGCGGGTCACGCCGTCACCGACCGCCAGCACCTCACCGCACAGCTCGACTCCGGGTGTGAACGGCAGCGGCGGCTTGATCTGGTATTCGCCCCGGCACAGCAGCACGTCGGGGAAGTTCGCCGGTGCGGCGAGAACCTTCACCAGCACCTGGCCGGAGCCTGCAGTCGGGTCCGGGACTTCCTCGAGTTGCAGCGCGGTGCGCGGCTCGCCGAGTTCGTGGACACGCCATGCCTTCATGGATTGTTTCCTGACTGTCGGTGATGGAGCTCGGGTTACGCGGGCAGGTCGATCAGGTCGGCGAGGTGCGCGCGGTGACGGTAGGCGGTGCCGAACGCGAGCTGATCGCTCTTCGCCCTCTTCAAATACAGGTGCGCGGGGTATTCCCAGGTCATTCCGATGCCGCCGTGCAGCTGGACGCACTCCTCGGCGGCGTGGACGGCGACGTCACTGCAGTACGCCTGCGCGACGGCGGCCGCGACCTCGGCGTCCGCGTCGCCCCGGGCGGCGGTGTCCGCGGCGTAGCGGGCAGCGGCGGCCGCGGAGGTGACCTCGAGCCACAGGTCGGCGAGGCGGTGCTTGATCGCCTGGAACGACCCGACGGCGCGGCCGAACTGGGTTCGCTCCTTGACGTACGCCAGGGTGGTCTCGAAGCACCACTGCGCAAGCCCGAGCTGCTCGGAGGCGAGCAGTGCGGCGCCGACGACGAGGGCCTCCCGGACCGCCGCCGCGGCGTTGCCGTCGTCGATTCGGGTGGACGCGGCGCCGTCGAACGCGACATCCGACAGTGGCCGGGTCATGTCGAGCGCGAGCACGGGCGTGACCGTGACACCGGCGGTGCCGGCGGGCACCGTGTGCAGTTCGAGTCCGCCCGGACCCAGGGCGGGCACGATCAGGATGTCGGCCTCCGAGACGCCCGCGACGCTGGTCACGGTGCCGGTCAGGGCGTCGCCCTCTCGGCGCACGGTCGGGGTGAACCGCCCCGGTGCGGTCGCGAGCCCGACCGTGAGCGCACCGGTGGTCGTCCCGTCGGCGAGTGCGCCGACCGTTCGCGTGTCCCCCGCCTTCAGCAGCGCGACCGTCGCGAGTACGGCACTGGAAAGGTACGGGACGGGCGCGACGGCACGTCCGATCTCCTCCATGACCACCGCGGCCTCGCGTGCGCCGGCTCCGGCGCCACCCAGGTCCTCGGGAACGAGCAGGCCCGCCAGTCCGAGTTCGACGGCGAGGGATTTCCATACTCCGGAGAAGTCGGCGGGTGCCCGGTCGTACGCCCCGACCACCAGTTCCGGTGGGCAGCGGTCGGCGAGGAGGCGGCGGACGGAGTCGCGCAGGGCGTCTTCCGTGTCGGAGTACAGCAGATCTGCGGTGCTCATCGGGGCAGGTCCTTCCAGGCGATATCCTTGTCGACGCGGTGCTCCGGCGGGAGCCCGAGGACGCGTTCTGCGATGACGTTGCGCAGGATCTCGGACGTGCCGCCCTCGATCGAATTGCCTTTCGCGCGCAGGTACCGGTAGCCGGGTTCACGGCCGGTGAAGTCGACTTTGTCGGGGCGGCGCATCGTCCAGTCGTCGTACCGCAGCCCGGCCTCGCCGTGGAGTTCGATGTCGAAACCCGAGATGGTCTGCGCGAGCCGGGCGAAGGCCAGCTTCAGGCCGGACCCCTCCGGGCCGGGTTGCCCGGCCTCGAGTTGCTGCCGCAGGCGTTCCCCGGTCAGCCGGGCGACCTCCGCTTCGACCCACAGCCGCAGCAGTTCGTCGTGCATCGCTGGGTCGCGGAGTTCGGGTTGCTCCCGCCAGGCCTGTGCGACCGGTCCGATCATGCCGCTCTCGCGGGCGGCCGCGGAACCGCCGATCGCGACGCGCTCGTTGTTGAGGGTCGCGGTGGCCACCCGCCAGCCCTGTCCCTCGTCGCCGAGCCGATCGGAATCGGGAATGCGGACGTCGGTGAGGAACACTTCGTTGAACTCGGCTTCACCGGTGATCTGCCGCAACGGCCGGACGTCGATACCCGGATCGCTCATGTCGCACAGGAAGTAGGTGAGCCCGGCGTGCTTGGGCACCGTCGGATCCGTCCGGGCCACGAGGATCGCCATCTGCGCGTTCTGCGCCCCCGACGTCCACACCTTCTGCCCGTTGRCCCGCCAGCCGTCACCCTCACGGACGGCTCGCGTCGCGACCGCGGCCAGGTCGGAGCCCGCCCCCGGTTCGCTGAACAACTGGCAGTAGATGTGCTCGCTGGTGAAGATCGGCCGAAGGTACTTCTGCTGTTGTTCCTCGGTGCCGAACGCGGCGATGGTCGGAGCGGCCATGCCCAATCCGATTCCGTTGCGGCCCTTCGCCGGACCGGGCGCTCCGGCGGCCGCGAGTTCGGCGTCGACCTGCGCCTGGAAGCTCTGCGGCAGACCGAGTCCGCCGCGTCCCGGCGGGAAGTGGACCCACGCGAGGCCGGCGTCGAATCGGGCTCCGAGGAATCCGGTCGGATCCGACAGGTCGTTCTGTTCGACGAGGGTCGCGACGCGATCGCTGAGGTCGCGTGCGATCGCCTGTTCGTCAGTGGTCATGTCCTCAGTCCTTCGGTCCGCCGGCCACGTAGATCACTTGTCCGGACACGAATCCGGCACCCTCACTCGCCAGGAACGACGCAGTGTTGGCGATGTCCTCGGGCTGCCCGACGCGGTTCACGGGGATCTGCGACGCCGCCGCCTTCTTGAAGTCCTCGAAGCCGACACCCACCCGCTCGGCGGTGGCAGCGGTCATCTCGGTTTCGATGAAGCCGGGCGCAATCGCGTTCGCGGTGACCCCGAACTTGCCCAGTTCGATGGCGAGCGTCTTGGTGAAGCCCTGCATGCCAGCCTTGGCGGCGGAGTAGTTGACCTGCCCGCGGTTGCCGAGCGCGGACGTGCTCGACAGGTTCACGATGCGGCCGAACCCCGCGTCGACCATGTGCTGCTGCACGGCCCGCGACATCAGGAACGCACCGCGCAGGTGCACGTTCATCACCGCGTCCCAGTCGTCGACGGTCATCTTGAACAGCAGGTTGTCGCGGGTGATCCCGGCGTTGTTGATCAGGATCGTCGGGGCACCGAGTTCGGTCGCCACCCGCTCGACCGCCGCCGCGACCGACGCCTCGTCGGCGACGTTCGCGCCCACGGCGAGTGCCCGGCCTCCGGTGGACTCGATCGCGTCGACGGTTGCCGCGCAGGCGGACTCGTCGAGGTCGAGCACGGCCACCCCGTACCCGTCGCTCGCCAGTTTCTTCGCCACCGCGGCACCGATGCCCCGTGCCCCGCCGGTGACGATTGCCGTTCTCTTCATGAAGTTCTCCATCGTCGTGTGATCAGATTCCGGCCCGGGCGGCGATGTCGCACGCCTTGGCCACGAGGTCGTCGATGCGCTCGACGGTCGGGGTGCCCGCGGCCGCCTTGTTCTGCGGTTCGTCCCGCGCGCGGCGCATGACGCCCTCGGCGATGACCGCGACCTTCCACAGGCCGAGGACGTGCCAGAACGCCAGGGCCTCCGGGTCGCGTCCGGTCTCGTCGAGGTACACCCCGGCGATCTCCACCCGATCCGGGAAACCGTCGAGGGTGGACGCGGGGAAGTCGCCGCCGGTGGTCTCGCCCGGCTCCGGCCAGTACGCGAGCAGGCTGCCGACGTCGGCGAGCGGGTCGCCGAGGGTGCACAACTCCCAGTCCAGGGCCGCGGTCACCTCCCCGGTCCGGTGGGACGTGATGACGTTGCGCAGGTGGAAGTCGCCGTGCACCAGTGTCAGTTCCCGCTGCTCCGGTACCGAATCGGTGAGCCGTCGCGTCAGGTCGTCGAGGGCGGGCAGCTCGCGGGTCTTCGACTTCTCCCACTGCCCCGACCACCGCTTGAGCTGACGCTGCGCGTACGGCTTGTGGCTGGCCAGGTCGGCCAACCCGGTCCGGTCGAGGTCCACCGCGTGGATCTTCGCGAGCGTCCGCGGCAGCGACAGACCGATCACCCGGCGACGTTCCGGCGTCAGGGACTCCGCGATCGACATGCGATCGACGACCTGCCCGTCGACGAACTCCATCAGCAGCAGCGGTACCTCGGTCACCTCCGGGTCGTCGGTGAGCCCGAACACCCGCGGGGTGGGCACCGCGGTGTCCTCGAGGGCGGAGAGGATCCGCGCCTCCCGGGCRACGTCGTGGGCCGACGCCAGCAGGTGTCCGAGAGGCGGGCGCCGGAGCACCCATCTGCCACCTGCCTCGTCCCGGACGAGGTAGGTGAGGTTGGACTGTCCGAGTCCGATCCGGTCGAAGGTCAGCGGTCCGGCACTGTCGATGCCGAGCGTGCCGAACCAGCGGCTCACGGCCTCGATGTCGATGCCGACGACGTCCACGCTAGACACCGAGCTGGGCCCCCTGCCGGAACGGGAGGGCGTCGCCGAGCAGTTGACCGCCGTCGATCACCATGGTTTCGCCGGTGATCCAGCTGGCGGCGTCGGAGACGAGGAACGCGACCGCGGACGCGATGTCCTCGGGTTCACCGATCCGTCCCAGGGCCGTGGACGCCGACACGGCCTGCTCGTGTTCCTTCCACAGCGCCTCGGCCAGCTTGGTCCGCACCACACCCGGGGCGACGGCGTTGACCCGCACCTTCGGTGAGAGTTCCAGTGCCAGTTGCTTCGTGACGTGAATCAGCGCGGCCTTGGACGCGTTGTACAGACCGATGTTCGCCTCGAAGGCCATGCCGCCGATGGAGGCGGTGTTGACCACGGCGCCGCCGTGCTCGCCCATCCACGCCCTCGTGACGAGCCCGGTCCACAGCACCGGCGCCCAGAGATTCACGTCGAAGGTCTTGGCGAATCGCGCGTGGTCCTGGTCGATGATCGGCCCGAACGAAGGGTTCGTTCCCGCATTGTTGACCAGGATGTCCAGGCTGCCGAAGCGGTCGAGGGTGAGGTCGACGCAGCGCCGGGCGGCCTCTTCGTCGACGGCGTGGGCGGCAATTCCGATCGCGGTGCCCCCGACCTCGGCCGCGGCGGCGTCGGCCGATTCCTGGGACCGTGAGGTGAGCACCACGTTGCCGCCAGCGGCCGCGATGGCCTTGGCGACGGCCAGACCGATGCCCCGCGAGGCGCCGGTGACGATCGCGGTGCGTCCGGTGAGGTCGAGTCCGGCCATGTCAGCTCACCGCAACCTTGTGTCCGTTGGTGGAGGCGTTGACGGCGGTGTCGCGGTAGGGCCGGAGTTCCTGCCGCGCGATGGCGCGCTTGTGGACCTCGTCGGGACCATCCGCCAGGCGCAGCGTGCGCAGGTGCGCCCAGGCCATGGCGAGGGGGAAGTCGTCGGTCACGCCGGCTCCACCGTGCACCTGAATCGCCCGATCCACAATCTTCAACGCAATATTCGGAGCCGCCACCTTGATCGCCGCGATCTCCGTCCGCGCCTCCTTGTTCCCCACCGTATCCATCAGATACGCCGCCTTCAGCGTCAACAACCGAATCATCTCGATCTCGATCCGCGCCTCCGCAATCCAATCCTGAACATTCGCATTCTCACTGACCGGCTTACCGAACGTCACCCGCGACGACGCCCGACGACACATCAACTCCAACGCCCGCTCCGCCATCCCGATCGCCCGCATGCAATGGTGAATCCGACCCGGACCCAACCGCGCCTGCGAAATCGCGAAACCCTCCCCCTCGCCCTTCAGCACATCCTTGGCCGGCACCCGAACRTCGGCGAAATCGATCTCCGCATGCCCCTCCCGATCCTGATACCCGAACACCGGCAACCCCCGCATCACCGTCACCCCCGGCGCATCGATCGGCACCACCATCATCGACTGCTGCCGATGCGGCGCCGCCGACGGATCCGTCTTCCCCATCACGATCAACACCCGGCAATTCCGGTGCAACGCATTCGACGCGAACCACTTCCGCCCGTTCAGCACATACTCGTCACCGTCCCGGACCATCGACAACTCCACATTCGTCGCATCCGAACTCGCCACCGCCGGCTCCGTCATCGCGAACGCCGACGCCATCGTCCCCTCCAGCAACGGCGTCAGATACTTCTCCTTGTGCTCSGCCGTACCGAACAACTCGAGCACCTCCATRTTGCCCGTATCCGGCGCATTGCAATTGCACGCCTCCGACGCAATATGACTGCGCCCCATGATCTCCGCCAACGGCGCATACTCGAGATTCGTCAACCCCGCACCMGTCCCCGGATGCGGATGAAACAGATTCCACAACCCCCGMCGCCGCGCCTCCGCCTTCAACTCCTCCAACACCGGCGGCTGGAAATGCGGATCMCCCGACTCCCGCATCTGCTCCTCGTACACCGCCTCCGCCGGATACACATGCGAATCCATGAACTCCAGCAGATCGGTCTGGTATTGCCGGGCGCGATCGGATAAGTCGAACAGCGACATGCGGACTCCTCGTGCGGTCGGGTCAGGACGGCTGGGCGAGGAGCGAGGCCTGGTAGCGGCGCATTCCCCGGATCCATCGGTCGTAGTCGGTGCCCTTGTGCCGATACATCTCCAGCACTTCGGGGTGCGGAAGGATCAGGAACTGTTCGGCTTCCATTGCGGCGAGCACGCATTCGGCCACCTCGGACGGTTCGAGCACCGAACCCGCGGTGATGACGGCGCGTGCGGCGGTGGCCGACAGGGCGGCGTCGTCGGTGAGCAGCTTGGTGTTGACGCCCATCGGGCACAGGCAACTGACGCGGACGCCCTTGTCGCCGTACGTGACGGACAGCCATTCAGCGAATCCGACGGCGGCATGTTTGGTCACCGAGTAGGGGGCGGAACCGATCTGGGTAAGCAGCCCGGCGGCCGAGGCCGTGCTGACGAAGTACCCCTCACCGCGCTCGATCCAGCCGGGGACCAGGCGGCGTGCGGCCCGGATGTGCGCTCGGACGTTCACGTCGAGGGCAAGGTCCCACACCGCATCGTCGGGTTCGAGGCCCTCCCCGGCCGCGACACCCGCGTTGGCGAAGTAGARGTCGACGGGGCCGAACGCCTCCTCCGCGGCGTCGATGACCGAGCCGATCTGCGCGTCCTCGGACGCATCGGCACCGCGGGCGATCGAGGCCCCCGGACGCGTCGCGTTGATCCGGTCCGACACCGCCTGGGCCGATGCGGCATCGAGATCGGTGACGACTACCCGGGCCCCCTCGGCGGCGAGCCGCTCCGCGAGCGCACCGCCGATTCCACCTCCGCCACCGGTGACGATGGCGACCTTCTGCGCAACCTGCACGAGATTCCTCCCTCGAGGGGACACGGACGTGGCCCCAGTCTTCCACAGAAAGCATCTGAACCCGGTGTCGGATTCAGTTTCGTCGACCTGGGTATCCCCACGCGATCACGCCGTCGGATAGAGCTCAGCTCCGCTCGGGGAACCTCAGTCCATTTGCCCAGATGCGCGTCGTGGTGAACACGACGTCGTCGAAGTCGACGGGAGTGCCGTCGGTCCCGTTCACGCTGGCCACGAACACGTTGTACGCCAACCGGCTGACCATCCCCGACAACGCCCGTGAGGCAAGCATCGGGTCGAGTTCCTTATCTGCGATGCCCCGCGCCTGCAGTTCCGCGATGCCCCGCGCGTTGCGCGCGATGAACGCGTCGGCCCGCTGGCGCCGCAGGTCCGCGAACGCTGGGTCGATGTGCGCGACCTGCTCCAGCAGCCCCATCAACTTGGCGTTACGCCGGTAGGCCTCCAGGTAGGCGCGGTTACTCGCCTCCAGGACGGCGTACGGGTCGTCGGTGTCCTGCACCCGTTTCATGCCCGGGTGCATCATGTCTTCCTGCGCCACCTCCAGTACGGCGGCGAACACCTGTTCCTTGTTGTCGAAGTATGTGTAGAACGACCCCGTCGAGCAGTTGGCTTCCTTCGTGATGTCGGTGAGCCTGGCATCGAGGTACCCGGACCGCTCGAACACCGTCCGCGCGGCCGCCACCAACGCCGCGCGCGTGCGTGCACCGCGCGGGGTCGCCGGAGGCTCCCGCAACAGATCGGTGGCCGCCATCGACGGGGCGGGCTGGTCGTCCCACTCTTCATGGACGGTGCGCGTGGTCATTTCCTACTTATACGCCAGCACGGCAGCCCCGCCCAACCCGACGCTCAGGTGATGGTGATGCCGCCGTCCACCGCGATCGTCTGACCGGTGACGTACGCGGCAGCGTCCGAAGCGAGCCAGACGACGGTCGCGGCCAGCTCCTCCGGGTTACCGAGGCGACCGAGAACGAGCCGCGATTTCATCGATTCGAGGTACCCGTCCTGGTACTGGTCCGTCATCTCCGTCTCGAAGAATCCGGGAGCGATCGCATTCACCCGGATGCCCTTGCGGGCACCCCACTGCTGCGCCAGGTCGCGGGTTAGACCGATGACCCCGGCCTTGCTCGCGGCGTACGCGGCCTGCGGAAGTCCCGCGGTGGTGAGACCGAGCACGCTCGCGATGTTCACGATCGCACTGCCCGGCTTCATGACCTTGCCCGCCGCCTGCGCCGCCCAGTAGGAACCGTTCAGGTTGATGTCGACGACCTGCCGGAACTGCTCCGGCGTCTCCCGCGTCGCGGGGACTGCCGTACCGACGCCGGCGTTGTTGACGAGCACGTCCACGCGGCCGAACTTCTCCATGGCCGCGTCGATCATGTTCTGCGCCTGAGCCGGGTCGGCGATATCCGTCGCAACGCACAGCGCCTGACGTCCGGCGGCCCGCACCAGTTCGGCGGTCTTCTCGAGACGGTCGGTGCGGCGCGCTGCCAGCACCACGTCGGCGCCGGCCTCCGCCGCGGCCTGCGCGAACGCCACCCCGAGGCCCGACGACGCACCGGTCACGACGACCACCCGATCGGTCAAGCTGAACTTGTCGAGAACGGACATACGAAGCGACTCCTTTGTCGTCGGGCTACGGGGTACGGGTTCAGAGGCCGAGGTCGCGTCCGATCAGTTCCTTCATGATCTCGTTGGAACCGGCCCAGATCTTGGTGACACGGGCATCCATCCATGCACGGGCGGCACGGTACTCGGTCATGAATCCGTAGCCACCGTGCAGCTGCACGCAGTGGTCGAGGACCTCGTTCTGCACCTGAGCAGTCCACCACTTGGCCTTCGCTGCGTCCACTGCGGTGAGCTCACCGTCGGCGTGTGCGGCGACGCAGTTGTCGACGTAGGCCTGGGTGACCTCGACACGGGTGACGAGGTCCGCGAGGAGGAACTTGTTCCACTGCAGCGAGCCGATGGACTGGCCGAATGCCTTGCGGTCCTTGGCGTACTGGATCGTCTCCTCGAGGATCGGCGCGGCGTGCGCGATGTTCGAGACGGCGGCGCCGACACGCTCCTGCGGCAGCATCTCCATCATGTGGATGAATCCGCGGTCGATCTCACCGATGATGTTCGTCGACGGCACACGCACGTTCTCGAAGAACAGCTCGGCGGTGTCCGACTCGTGCTGGCCGACCTTGTCGAGCTTGCGGCCGCGCTCGAAGCCCTCCATGCCCGTCTCGACGGCGAACAGGGTGATGCCCTTGGACTTCTTCTCGGGACTGGTACGCGCCGCGACGATCACCAGGTCGGCGTTGTAGCCGTTCGTGATGAACGTCTTGGAACCGTTGATGATCCAGTCGTCACCGTCCTTGACCGCGGTGGTCTTGAGCGAGGCGAGGTCGGAACCACCGGAAGGCTCGGTCATGCCGATCGCGGTGAGCAGTTCACCGGTGCAGAACTTGGGCAGCCAGCGCTGCTTCTGCTCCTCGGTCGTGAGCTGCACGAGGTACGGCGCGACGACGTCGGCGTGAATGCCGAAGCTCGACGACACGGCGGCACTCGCCCGCGAAAGCTCCTCGGCGAGAACCGCGTTGAACCGGTAGTCGCCGGCCTCGCTTCCGCCGTATGCCTCGGGGACCTCGAGGCCGAGGAATCCGTTGCGGCCCGCCTCGAGCCAGATCTCGCGGTCGATGAAGCGCTGCTCGATGAGCTTGTCGGCCACCGGCAGGAGGTTGCGGTTCACGAACTCCCGGGCCGATTCGCGGAATGCCTCGTGATCGGGGCCGTACAGGGTGCGTCGCATGACCGCTCCTTTGTCGAAATCCAGCTGACTGTGTCCACGCTTTCCAGCATGTAAGCGTGTGCTTATTTTCTAAGCGCTTGCTTATACTGATGGCGTGGCGCGGTATTGTCAACAGCCGCGCAGCCGAGGATGGAGAAAGACATGAGCGAATCACCGAACCAGGTGATCAGCCCTTCCAAGGCTGCCGCCCGCATCCGAGCCGCAGCCGTCGACGCATTCGCGACCAGCGGTTACGGGGGCACCACTACCCGCGAGATCGCCGCCCGCCTCGACATGAGCCCCGCCGCGATGTACCCGCACTACCGATCCAAGGAAGAGCTGCTCTTCGCGATCAGTTACGAAGGCCACACCGCGGCACTCGACGTTGTCGTGAGCGCAGACCTCCCCGACGAGGCACCCTCGACGAGGCTGCAGGCGCTGATCGGCGCCTTCGCGAGCTGGCAGGCCACGCACCACGCACAGGCTCGTGTCGTGCAGTACGAGCTCAACGCCCTCACGCCCGAGCACTATCGCGACGTGGTCAAACTGCGCCGTGACATCACCCACATCGTCCGCGCCGTCGTCGACGCCGGGGCAGCATCCGGCGAATTCACGGTCCCCGACGGCGAAGGCGTCACCCTCGCCCTCATGTCTCTGTGCGTCGACATCTGCCGCTGGTTCCCGGCCGGCGCCTACACCGAGCCCGAGGCCGTCGCGGACCTCTACGCCGACCTCGCCATGCGCATGGTGGGTGCCGGCTCGGTATTGCCAAGGTCCCGCGGGGTCGGCTAAACTAGAACATACGTTCGATTCGGGGGAATCGAACGGCAGCCAGGGGGTCGGGGTGGATGCAGCAGCGGTAACCGCATTTCTGGTCGAGTTACCGAAACTCGACCGGGATATCGACGATGCGACGCGCATCGACGTACTTCGCACACTCGAAGAGGTGAAAGCCGCCTGTGCGGGCGTGCAAGCCCGGGTGACCGCAGACCTCGACGCCTCCATCCGCACCGCACGAGCAGACCGCCAAGTGCCATTCGCACATCGAGGGCGCGGTATCGCCAACCAGGTGGCGTTGGCACGACGGGACTCACCGTTTCGAGGTGGCCGTCATCTCGGCATGGCCACCGCTCTTGTCCACGAGATGCCCCGCACCTTGGCGCTGCTCGAACGAGGGGTCCTCAGCGAGTGGCGGGCAACGATCCTCGTCCGCGAAACCGCGTGCCTCACCCGAGAAGACCGCACCGCACTCGATTACCTGCTGTGCGCCGACCCGGCAACATTGGACGGGCTCGGCGACCAGGCGGTGTGCGCGAAAGTTCGCGCGGCCGCTGCAGAAGTCGACGCCGAGGCCATGGTGCGACGGGCCCGCAAGGCGGTATCGGACAGGAGGGTCACCTCCCGGCCCGCACCGGACACCATGGCGTACGTCAGCGCTCTGCTGCCGGTGGCACAGGGGGTCGCGGTGCACGCGACTCTCGCCCGTGACGCCGATTCCATCCTCGCCGCCGGTGACGAGCGAACGCGGTCGCAAATCATGGCCGACCTCCTCGTCTCCCGAGTGACCGGCACGCCCCACACCGCGACGACACCTCCGATCACCGTCAACCTCGTGATATCCGACCGCGCGCTCCTCGACCGAGGGTCCGAGCCCGCCTACGTGCAGGGGTACGGTCCCGTCCCCGCGGCACTCGCGGGGCACTGGATACATGAGGCGGTCCAGGCCACGATCGATCCGGAAACCGGGGACGAGGCGCGGGTGACCCTGCGCCGCCTGTACGCGAACCTGCACTCCGGAGCCCTGACCGCAACCGAGTCCCAGGCCCGCTGCTTCCCCGCCGGGTTGGCGAGGATGATCGATCTGCGCGATCGAACGTGCCGGACACCGTGGTGCGATGCGCCGATCCGGCATCACGACCACATCCAACCCCGCGAATACGAGGGCCCCACCACCGCACACAACGGCGCTGGCCTGTGCGCGGCCTGCAACTACGCCAAACAAGGCGCAGGGTGGAACGCCAAGCCCCACCAACTGCCCGGCGGACTGCACAAGATCGAGATCCACACCCCCACCGGACACCGGTACCGATCAACCGCACCACCACTACCGAAACCGTTGCCGTTCCGTGAGGTTCAAATCAGCTCACCAGTGGAACGCATCCTGATCGAATACCTCCACGCGGCCTGAACATCGGGTCGCTGCACACTAGACCGAGTGACACACCCGTGCGGTAGCATCTCCGCACGCGGCCGTGGGGGTCCTGTCGAGTACTGGGGGGATGGGGATGAGCAAAACACTGCGT
>NZ_JBFUGT010000080.1:0-26399 GCF_056402775.1 Rhodococcus sp. P3_B8 | reverse complement strand
AAGGAGAAGAGCCAGCAAATACCCACACCACAACTCACAACCAAACCCGAAGGGCCAGTTGATCATCCGTGATGCGGAGTACCAAAAACATTTGGCACTGACATTCATCGACACACTGTTGAGTTCTCAAAGAACACGCACACACCATCACYWCTGGCACACTCGCCAGCCGCTCCGGGGCAACTTTTCCAGCTTATCTCATCGGACTGACCGGCGCAAACCGGCACCCGCTGAAGACATTCCGGGGTTGAAGCACAACCATACACGATGGTGAACTTCGGATTGGTCAGGCACTTCGTACAACCTCGTTGCATCACCAGGTGGTGAATGTCGGTGTCCGTGTCGCTCTGACTTGGAATAAGTTACGCGAACCGCACGCGATATTCCAAATCGCCTGGTCGCGGGGATTCGCACGCTGAACTCCGCCGGATCTGCCATTCGTGCCGGCGTGCACCGTCAGACCAGAAGCGTGCACGCTGAGCCGGTTTAGCAGGTCCGAAAGCTCGACGGTGGGACCGTCGCTCCCATTGCCACTCGCTCTTCATCGGGGAGTCCTCATCGAGAAGTACGGCATACCGGCAGTCACCACTCTCGGCGGCACCGAGATCCCCTACAAGGACCGGGGTGCCGGCCGCCCGTAGTCCTGAGCCACGGGTGGCCGCTCAATGCGGACAGCTGGGAAGCGCAGGACCGACCTCGCGGCGCTACTCGAGCACCTCGACCTTCACGACACCACGCTGGTCGGTCTCTCGACCGGCGGTGGTGAGGTGAGTAGATACGCCGGACGGCACGGGACCGGCCGGGTCGCCCAGATCGTGCTCGCCTCGGCGGTGCCGCCGTTCATGCTGCAGACCGCCGACAACCCCGACGGCATCCCGGTCGAAGCCTTCGATTCTTCGGCGCAACCGACCTGACAGTCACCCGTCCCAGGGTGTACGCGACTCGTTCTGGTCGCAGGCAAATCAGGGGGTCACCACAACGCCTACGAAGGCATCGCCGCGTTCTCGGCGACGGACTTCCGAGCTGACCTCGACAAGGTCGACGTCCCCACCCTCGTCATTCACGTGACGACGACCAGACAGTGCCGTTCGATGTCGGCGGCAAGAAAGTCATCCGCGCGGATCGACGGCGCCGTGCTCGCGGTCTACCTACACCTCGTGGCATCCCCTCACCCGAGACAAAAGGATCACAGTCATGAAAGGTCACACCGCAGCACCCGACACCCTCGACCTCGTCCACGGGCTGTGGATGACCCCACACGGCTGGAATGGCGCCTGACTGACCCGGAGTTCGATCTGCTCCACGAACCTGCCGAACGCCGAACGCCGATCGGTGGGCTGCTGACGTGCGGCCTTCGCGTTGCGCACCATCTTCGGAGTCCAGTTCGCCGCACCAATTCTCAGACGGTCCTCAGGAAAGTCACAATTCGGGCCCCTATCGTTTCCCCGGCAAACCAACCGACATGGGAGGACTCGTCATGAACGTTTCACGAGCACGTCTGCAATTCGGTATCGCCGCCGTCGGCGCGATCTCCGCCGCCCTCGTGATCCCGGGCATCGCCTCCGCGGATCCGGCCGACTCCGACTCGTCCCGCCTCGTGAACTCCACGTGCAGCTTCGCGCAGATCGATGCGGCGATGCACGACGTGACTCCGCAGCTCGCCGCGCGCCTCGACCAGGCACCCGAGCGCAAGGCTCAGCTGGCGGACTTCTTCTCGAAGTCCCCGGCCGACCGCCAGGCCGTCCTCGACGCCCACCCGCAGCTGAAGAGCCGACTGGACACCGTGCCTACCGAGGGACCGGCCGTCGAGTGGCGCGCGAAGGCGCTGACGATCGCCGAGACCTGCGGTAACTACTGACGCACGCTAGCCGGGGCGGACGGTGCGCAGGACCGTCTGCCCCGTGTCCAGCCTGCGGATGTTGTCGGTGATGTCGCCGACCCGGCCGACGAACGTGTGGTCGGTGACGCCGGACGAGTGCGGGGTCATCAGGACGTTCCGCAGGTCGCGGAACGGCAGCGCGCTCGGGGCGCCGTGACCGCCGGCGTCGGGGTAGGAGTACCAGACGTCGATCGCCGCGGCCGCGATCCGGTGCGACGCGAGCGCGTCGTACAGCGGTTGTTCCTGGACGAGGGGGCCGCGCCCGACGTTGATCAGGATGCCGTCGGGTCCGAGCGCGTCGAGTTCCGCGCCGCCGATCATGTCGCGGGTGTGATCGTTCAGGGGCGCGGACACCACCACGACGTCGGACTCCGTCAGGAGCCGGAGCAGCGACGTGTTGCCCCCTGCCCAGGCGAGGCCTTCCTCGGCGGCGTCGAGATTTCCCCGCCCGGTCACGGCGCAGCCCTCGGACCCGAACGCGCGCAGCACGTTCCACGACCGCCGGCCGATGTGACCGAAGCCGACGAATCCGACCCGCGCGCCCCGCATCGACCGGGACTGCGCGATCGCGTCGTCATACACCGAGGTGGCCCACACGTCGCCGCGGAGGGCGCGATCGTGCCGGAGGAATCCGCGGCGCAGCATCAGCGCCGCCGACACGATGTACTCGGCGATCGAGTCCTCGTGGTGGAAGGTGTTGGCCACCAGGGTGTCCGCGGGGAGCGCGGCGAACGCCACGTTGTCGGTGCCCGCGCCGGCGACGTGCAGCAGGCGCAACTTCGGCGCAGCGGCCGCCATCGCGGCGGTGAACCGGCCGCCCACATAGACGTCGGCGTCGGCGAGGTCGGCGACGATGGCCGACTCGTCGAACGTCCGATGCCACGACACCGTCGCACCGGACGGCAGCCCCGACTCGAACAGCTCGCGATGCGGCAGCAGGTTCCGGTCGCCGACGACGACCTTCATCAGGCGCGCACCAACGCCGGGCGCTTGCTGTCGAACGTCCAGCCGGGCACCAGGAACTGCATGCCGATCGAGTCGTCGCGCGCGCCGAGCCCCYTCTGCAGGTACAGCTCGTGGGCGGCCTCGACGCGGTCCATGTCGAGTTCGACACCGAGGCCGGGGGTCGACGGCACGGTGAGGTAGCCGTCTTCGATCTCGAACGGGTCCTTCGTGATCCGYTGACCGTCCTGCCAGATCCAGTGCGTATCGATGGCGGTGATGTCGCCCGGAGCCGCGGCCGCGACGTGGGTGAACATCGCGAGCGACACGTCGAAGTGGTTGTTGGAATGCGAACCCCACGTGAGGCCCCACGCGTCGCAGAGCTGGGCGACGCGGACGGATCCGTTCATGGTCCAGAAGTGCGGGTCGGCGAGCGGGATGTCGACGGCGCCGGAGCGGATGGTGTGCCCCATCTCGCGCCAGTCGGTGGCGATCATGTTGGTGGCGGTCGGCAGTCCGGTGGCGCGCTTGAATTCGCTCATCACCTCTCGACCGGAGAAGCTGCCCTCGGGGCCGACCGGGTCCTCGGCATACGCGAGAACGTCTTTCAGCCCGCGGCACGTCTCGATCGCCTCCGACAGCAGCCAACCGCCGTTGGGGTCGAGGGTGATCCGGGCGTCGGGGAATCGCTCGGCCAGCGCCGTCACGGCCGCCGCCTCCTCGCGGGGTGCCAGGACGCCGCCCTTGAGCTTGAAGTCGGCGAAGCCGTATCGCGCCTGAGCCGCCTCGGCCAGTCGCACGACCGCGTCCGGCGTCAGCGCCTCCTCGTGCCGCAGGCGCAGCCAGTCGTCGGACTCCGCCGCACCCGACTGGTACTCGAGGTCGGTCTTGTTGCGGTCGCCGACGAAGAAGAGGTAGCCGAGCGCCTGCACCTTCTCGCGCTGCTGACCCTCGCCGAGCAGGGCCGCGACGGGAACACCGAGGTGCTGCCCGAGAACGTCGAGGAGTGCCGACTCGACGGCGGTGACGGCGTGGATCGCGACACGAAGGTCGAACGTCTGGTTGCCGCGGCCCGCCGCGTCCCGGTCGGCGAACGTGCGTCGCAGATCGGCGAGAACGCCGTTGTACTCGCCGATGCTGCGCCCCGTCACGATCGCGCGGGCGTCTTCGAGGGTACGGCGGATCGGTTCACCGCCGGGCACCTCGCCGACACCGGTGTTGCCGTCGGAATCGGTGAGGATCACCAGGTTCCGGGTGAAGTACGGGGCATGCGCGCCGGACAGGTTCAGGAGCATGCTGTCGTGTCCCGCGATCGGGACCACTCGCATGTCGGTGACGACCGGGGTGGTGCTCGTTGTACTCATCTCCGAAAACCTTCCTTCACAGCGCAGCGCCGCCCGTGAGGCGCCTCACAACCAAAACTCTAAGTGGCCCGATCGATACATGTCCAAGACTTGTTGAGCATCGAACGATGCAGACACTGCATCAGAGAAGCTGCTGTCCGATCAGCATCAACGCACCCACACAGGACACCGTGATCGACGCCCGGCGCAGGCGTGCAGCGTCCAGGTGGCGATTCACGAACCGCGACGCCACGTAGCCGAGCACCGTCGCCGGGATCAGCAGCAGGAACATCACCGCCGACTCGCGATGCACCGACCCCGTCGCGGCGAGAACGGCCACCGACAGCGTGGAGCCCACCAGGAAGAACGCGCTCATGTTGCCGCGCAGCTGCGCCCCCTTCGACCCCTGCATCACCAGTGCCATCGGCGGCCCGCCGATCGACGTGGCCGTGCCGAGCAGACCCGACGCGGCGCCTGCGACGGCGAGGTTCCGGCGTCGCGGCGGCGGTGCCCAGCCCAGCGTCGCGAAGACGACCCCGGCCAGCACCACGGCGGCGAGTAGCAGCGACAGCCCCCGTTCCGGCAGCACCACCAGCAGCAACGCGCCCGCGATCGTGCCCGGCACCCGGCCGGCCAGCGCCCACCCGGTGCCCGACAGATCGAGGGCGTCGCGTTCCCGCCACACCACCATCACCGTGACGACCGTCGCCGTCATGATCAGGGTCCCGGGCAGCAGGCCCGGGTCGACGAGCGCGACGACGGGTGCGGCGAGCATCCCCATCCCGAATCCGATCGAGGCCTGCATGCACGAGGCGAGGAAGACGGCGAACGCGATGATCGCGAACCCTGCCCCGCTCACCCGACCGCGACGGGAACGCCGAGTTCGATCGGACGCCGGGGGTGGTGGCATTCGGCGACGTGGCCGGTCTCGCGCGCGTCGACGGCGGCGGGCGGCACTGTGCTCGCGCAGATGTCGGTCGCGTGGGCGCAGCGGGTGCGGAACCGGCAGCCCGACGGCGGGTTCAGCGGCGACGGCACTTCACCGTCGAGGATGATCCGCTTGCCCCGGGATTCGGCGTCCAGCTTCGGTGCCGCCGACATCAGGGCCTCGGTGTACGGGTGGGCGGGACGGTCGAAGACGGCGTCCGTCGCACCCGTCTCCACGATCCGCCCGAGGTACATCACGGCGACGCGGTCGGCGACGTGCCGGACCACCGACAGGTCGTGCGAGATGAACACGTACGAGATGCCGAGCTGCTTCTGCAGGTCGTTCAGCAGGTTGAGCACCTGCGCCTGCACCGACAGGTCGAGCGCCGACACGGGTTCGTCGCAGATGACGACGCTCGGGTTCAACGCCAGGGCTCGGGCGATCCCGAGTCGCTGACGCTGACCGCCGGAGAACTCCTGCGGGTACCGGTGCTCGTCGCTCGGCMGCAGACCCACCAGGTGCAGCAGTTCCCGCACCCGTGCCGCCCGGTCGCGGCTCGTCTTGTACATCGTCTTGTGGGTGCGCCACGGCTCGGCGATGATGTCGGCCGCCGACATCCGGGAGTTCAGCGACGCGTACGGGTCCTGGAACACCATCTGCACCCGGCGGCGCAGCGCCAGCAGGTCCTTACCCTTCAGCGAGAACGGGTCGACGCCGTCCCACGTCACCGAACCGGAGTCGGGGCGCTCGAGCATCATCAGCGTGCGGGCGAGAGTCGACTTGCCACAACCCGATTCGCCGACGAGCCCGAGCGTTTCGCCGCGGGCGAGGTCGAGGTCGATGCCGTCGAGCGCGCGCAACTGATTCTTGCCCGCCGCGTTGGCAGGCACCTTGAACGTCTTGGTGAGGCCCCGCACCTTCAGAATCGACTCAGACATGCGAGATCTCCTCGGGGAAGTGGCACGCCGAGCGGCGGCCGTGTGTGGCGACGTCGGCGAGCGGTGGGCGGGTGGTGCGGCACAGGTCGCGGGCCAGCGGGCAGCGCGCCTGGTAGACGCAGCCGGACGGAATGGAGTGCAGGTCGGGCGGGGTGCCGCCGATGGATTTCAGGTCCTCGCCGCGGACCGCGTGCACGGGAACCGAATCGAGCAGCCCCTTGGTGTACGGGTGCTGCGGCGACGAGAACACCTCGGCGACCGGGCCCGTCTCGACGACGTTGCCCGCGTACATGATCGCGACGCGGTCGGCCTCCTCGGCGACGAGCGCGAGATCGTGGGTGATCAGGATGACGGCCATGTCGTGCTCGGTGCGCAGATCCCGCAGCAGCGACATGATCTGTGCCTGCACCGTGACGTCGAGTGCCGTCGTCGGTTCGTCGGCGAGCAGGACCGTCGGGCTCAGTGCGACGGCCATCGCGATCAGCAGGCGCTGCCGCATGCCGCCGGAGAACTGGTGCGGGTAGGAGTCGACGCGCGATTCGGGCTCGGGAATCCCTACCCTCTCCATCAGCGAGACCGCTTCCCGTCGCGCCTCTTTCGAGGACAGCCCGCGATGGATGCGGAACGGTTCGGCCAACTGCTTACCGACCGTGTACACCGGGTTGAGCGCGGTCAGCGCGTCCTGGAACACGATGGCGAGTTCGGTGGCGGCGAGGGTGCGGCGGGTCCTGGCCTTCGCCGTCACCAAGTCGACGTCGCCGAGACGGACCGAACCGTCGGTGATGTCGGCGATCGGTTCGAGCAGGCCGACGAGCGCCTGCGCGGTCATCGACTTGCCGCACCCCGACTCACCGAGCAGCGCGAGGGTCTCCCCGCGCCGCGCGGTGAACGACACGTGGTCGACGGCCCGGACCGTGCCCGAGGGGGTGCGCAGGTCGACGGTCAGATCCGCGACCTCGAGGGCGACGCGGTCGGTGTCTGCGACGTCGGGCGATTCGACAGCCGGTGCGGGTGCACTCATGAGACGACCTTTCGGGTGGGGAACAGCCGGGAGCGACGCGACCGCGGGACGGTCAGACGCCAGCGCTGGGCGGGGTCGGTGGCGATCCGCGCCCATGCCGCGAGCACGGTCGCCGACACGGTGGTGATCACGATGGCGAGGCCGGGGAAGAACGACAGCCACCACGCCGTCTGCAGGTACGTCCGGCCCTGGGACACCATCAGGCCCCAGCTGATGTCCGGCGGCTGGATGCCGATGCCCAGGAAGCTCAGCGACGACTCGGCCAGCATCACGTAGCAGAAGTCGAGGGTGGCGACGGTGAGCAGCGTCGGCAGCAGGATGGGGAACACGTGCCTGCGGATGACGGCCCCGCTGCGGGCGCCGAACGTGCGGGCGGCGTCCACGAACAACCGGCTCTGCAGTTCCGCCGACTCCGCGCGGGCGGTGCGGAGGTAGATCGGGATGCGGGTGATGGCCAGGACCAGGACGATGTTCGCGGCGCTGGGCGAGAACACGTAGAGGACGACGACGGCCATCAGCAGCGACGGGAAGCTCATGATGACGTCGGCAACGCGCATCGCCGTCGTCTCCCGCCAGCCGCGGTGGTAGCCCGCCCACATGCCGACGAGGGACCCGATGATGCAGGACAGCGCGACCGCGGGCAGCGCCACCAGGAGGGTGGTGCGGCACGCGACGATCAGCCGGGCCAGCATGCTGCGTCCGAGCGGGTCGGTGCCGAGGATGTTCATCCACCCGTTCGCCACGTGGAACGGTGCGAGGTTGGACTGGTCGAGGTTCTGATCCGTCGCGGCGTCGCCGACGAGCCACGGGCCGAAGACGGCGACGAGGAACACGAACACCAGGATCGCCGCCGCGACCGTGGCCATCCGGTCCCGCAGGAGCAGTCGCCACAACGGCGCCTTGCTCCGGGACGGTTTCGGTGCCGGAACGGTTTCTCCGGCGGGGGCAGCGACGGCAGGCGTCTCGTCGGGGCCCGGGTAGAGGTCGCCGGCGCCGTCCAGGCGGGGTGCGTTGTCTATGGACATCTCGGCGGCCTCCTAGACCTTGGACTTCTCACGGACACGCGCGTCGAGAAGTGCGTAGCCCGCGTCGATCAGGATGTTGAGGACGAAGATGCTGACCGCGGTCAGCAGCACCGCCGCCTGCAGTACTGCGAAATCGCGCTGCAGGATCGCGTCGATCATCAGCTTGCCGATGCCGGGCCATCCGAAGATCGCCTCGACGACGACGGCGCCGTTGACCAGGCCGACGGTGAGGTCGCCGGCCACCGTCAGCGCCGGAGCCGCGGCGTTCCGGAGCGCGTGATGGGTGACGACGCGCAGGTCGCCTGCGCCCTTACTCCGAGCAAGACGTACGTATGGTGCGGACAGCGCCGACACCATCGCGCCGCGGACCACCTGGGTGAGCACGCCGAGGGGCCGGATGAGCAGAGTCGCGATCGGCAGGATCCACGACAGCGCGCTTCCGGTACCCGACGTGGGCAGCACCCCCAGCACCACCGCGAAGATCCACACGCCGGTGATGGCGAACCAGAAATCGGGGATGCTGGCCGCGGTCATCGACAGCAGGCTCGAGATCCGGTCGGCGAGCGAATTCGGCCGGTACGCCGCCCAGCAGCCGATCACGATGGCGCCGATGATCGCGAGCAGCATCGTGAAGAACGCCAGCTGCAGCGTGGCCGGGAACGCCCGCAACGCCATGGTCGCGGCGGATTCACCGGTGCGCAGCGATTCGCCGAAGTCGAGGTGGGCAACCCCGGACAGGTAGTCGACCATCTGGCTCAGGACCGGCTTGTCGAGGCCGTTCTCGGCCGCGAACTCGGCGCGCTGATCCGGTGTCGCGGAGACCGGGAGGTAGAGGTTGGTCGGGTCGCCGGTGAGGCGGGCGAGCAGGAACACACCGAAGAGGACGACGAGGAGGGGTACGAGGCTGGTGTAGACGCGTCGGCGCAGGAAGGCGAACATGACTCACCGCCTTCGGATCGGGTTCGGTTGGGACATCTCAGTTCCTCCGGGGGGCTGGGAAGAGGGGTTAGCCGTTCGCGGATGTGTCCGCGTGGGTCATCTCGCTCAGGCGCATCTCGTCGCCGGTCGCGGAGTTGGGCGCGTACTGCACCGTCGGGGACTTGGCGAGCACCGCGTTCATGTGGGCGATGTACGCGAACTGCCGGATCTCCTTCGGCTCGTTGGCCAGTACCGAGGCGAACGCGTCCTGCCGGGCGTCGCCGACGAGTTGCTCGGCGGCGTCGATCTGCGCGTCGTATCCGGGCGAGCCGAAGTAGCTCTGGTATCCGTCGCTGCGCATGTACTGGTCGACGGTGAACTGCGCGTCACCCGCCTGGTTGCCGTGCTGGATCATCAGCAGAATCGGTCCGGTGCCCTGCGGGAACGGCCGGATCTGGTACTGCATCTGCCCGGCCGTGTCCATCATCTCGATCTTCACGTTCAGGCCGGCCTTGCTCAGCGAGTTCTGGATGACCTCGATGGTCTCGTTGATCTTCGGGAACTGGCCCGTGCGCCCGATCAGGCGGATCTGGTTGTCGACGGGAACGCCGTCGGCCTTCGCCTCCGCCACCAGTTGCGCGGCGCGATCGGAGTCGTACGGGGTCGGCTGCAGGTCGGGGTCGAACCCGACGATGCTGCTGCCGACGAGTTGCCCGGCCGGCTCGCCGAGACCCTGGAACAGTGCCTTGACGATCCCCGCCCGGTTGACGGAGAGGTCGATGGCCTCGCGGACGCGGTAATCGTCGAGCGGCGGTTCGGTGGCCATCATGCGCAGCGCCGTCGTCTCGTTGTTGGGGTAGGCGACACCGAGGTCGCCCGCGCCGTCCTCCGGACCGAGGTACGTGGCGAGTTCGGCCTCGTCGTTGGTGACCATCGCGGCCCGGACGCTGCCCTCGGTCCGCCACTGGTAGATCGCCCGCGTGTACTCGGGCGCCGGGCCCCAGTACGTGTCGTTGCGGACCAGCGCGAGCCGCTGGCCGTGATCCCAGTAGTCGATCTTGTAGGGGCCGGTGCCGATCGGATCGCGCACCTTGTCCTGGGCGTCGGTGGTGGAGGGCACCATCTCCACGAACGAGATCCGCAGCGGAAGGATCGGGTCGGCGACGGGAGTCTGCACCGTCACGGTCGACGGGTCGATCGCGTTCACCTCGAGTTCGTCGTCGCCGAAGACGTACCCGTCGACGTCGCAGCCGATGGTGGAGTTGACGGTGCGATCGATCGAGAAGGCCGCGTCCTCGGCATCGAAGACGCTGCCGTCGCTGAACGTGACGCCCGGACGGATCCGGAACGTCCAGACCGTGTCCGACGTCTGCTCCCACGAGTCGGCGAGCTTCGGTTCGAGATCGCCGGTATCGGCGTTGCGTTCCACCAGCGGCTCGGTGATATTGGAGCGGACGACGACTCCGGTAGAGGTGAGTGACGCGTCGCAGGGTTCGAGCGTGGGCGGCTCCTGGGGGAGCACGATCCGCAACGTGTCGGGGCTGGCGGCGTCGCTGTGGCTCGAATTGGCCACCGAGCAACCTGTGACCAGAGCCGGCACCGTCAGTGCGGCGGTGGCCACGACGACGGCGCGGTAACGGGTTCCCTGCTGCAGCGAACGTGCAGGGCTCATGGTGTCCTCCGTAGGGATGTGTCGCGTACTCGACGCGAGTGAAGAGGGCCCGCCTGTGACGGTAGACACACGCTATGAGCGGCCCGGAGGAGCGTCAACAGGGGGAAACGGCCCGAAACAGCTCGTGAGGGTCGTCACACGCACAATTGATGGAGACTGCGATCACGCCGGCAGGCCCCTGACCGGCACATACAGGGGGTTTCGGCATCTGCGCACGTCAACGCGCCGCCAACCAATGCCGTTTGAGTATCGATCCATGTTATTTACGTGTTGGACAGGTATTCCGGGCGCCGCTTAACGTACGGGTAACCGGTGACGCGGAGAGTCGCGTCACCACTCGTCAGGAGGCACGATGGTGACCGCTGAGTCGTCCGTGAAAGAAGCTGCTGTACAGACTGTTTCGGGAGGACGCGTCCTGAAGGTCGGGCCGCTGAAGCCGTCCCTCACCGCGACGCTCGCCGAGAAGTACGACGCACTCGACCTCCCGCTGGACGACGACCGCACCAGCTTCCTCGCCGAACACGGCGAGTCCGTCACCGCGGTCGTGACGTCCGGCCGCACCGGAGTCGACGCCGCGCTGATGACGGACCTGCCGAACCTCGGCGCCATCGTGCACTTCGGAGTCGGTTACGACACAACCGATGTCGTGCTCGCCGAGGAGCTCGGAATCGGCGTGAGCAACACCCCCGACGTCCTCACCGACTGCGTCGCCGACACCGCCGTCGGATTGCTGATCGACACGCTCCGCGGCTTCTCCGCCGCCGACCGCTTCGTGCGCGACGGCCGCTGGCCCGCCGAGGGCAACTTCCCCCTCACCCGGAAGGTGAGCGGCACGCGGGTCGGCATCGTCGGGCTGGGACGCATCGGCTCCGCCATCGCCACCCGCCTCACCGGCTTCGGTTGCACGATCTCCTACCACAATCGGCGCGAGGTTCCCGGCTCCCCGTTCTCGTACGTCGGCTCGGCCGCCGCACTCGCCGCCGGGGTGGATGTGCTGATCGTCGCCGCAGCGGGCGGAAAGGGTACCGAAAAGCTCGTGGACCGACAGGTTCTCGAAGCCCTCGGACCCGACGGCTACCTGATCAACGTGGCACGCGGAAGCGTCGTCGACGAAGACGCGCTCGTCGAACTGCTCACCGAACGCAAACTCGCCGGTGCCGGACTGGACGTGTTCGCCAGGGAACCGCACGTTCCCGAAGCGCTCCTCGCGCTCGACACCGTCGTTCTCCTCCCCCACGTCGCGAGCGGCACGACCGAGACCCGGGCCGCGATGGAGGCTCTCACCCTGCAGAACCTCGACGAATACCTCGCCCAGGGCACCCTGACCACCCCCGTACTCGAGCCGAGGTCACGATGAGCGTCATTCTCAGCTACGTCCCGACAGTCGAAGGTCGTGGCGCCCTGGCCTTCGGATTCGCCGAAGCCCGCATGCGCGCAACCGATCTCGTGGTGATCGCGGACGGCGACAGCGCCTCGAATCCCGGCTTCGGGGCCGAACTGCACTCCGCGAGGGAGGAAGCGGACGCAGCCGGCGTCGACTACCGCATCGCGCGGAACGAACCCGACCGCTCCCACGCCGACAACCTCATCGACGCGTCCTACGACTCCGCCGCCGAACTCCTCGTCCTCGGCATGCGGCGACGCTCCCCCGTCGGCAAACTCCTCATAGGCAGCGTTGCCCAGCGTGTGCTCCTCGAAGCGCAGTGCCCCGTCGCCGGAGTCAAGCCGCCCGTCGCAGCAGAGGTCTGAGCGGCACGGACGAGGTTGATTCCCCGGCCCATCCATAACGCTCACGGCGCCGAATACCAGCCGTGGGACAGCCATGATCGATGGGCCTCAGCGCGCTGACGGCGCGGAACTGGGCGGTCGCCTCCTGACCTTGGTCGGCGACCGCGACTTCCAGGCGCTCGCACCCGAGATCTCCCAGATCGCGTGCGACCACGGCAGCGACCGGTCGGCGTTCACGGCGGTCGTGGCGTGGATCGTCACGACCATCGCCGACCTCATCGCGGATCCGGCCTCGAGCGTCACCGACGCCGTCGACAGCTTCATCAGCGTCGTACCCGTCGTGCACGACACCGCCGAGCTGAACGAGGAATTGCCCGCGCCCGCCGAGTGGCTGTTCACCGCCGTCGTGAGACACCTGCAGAGCGGGCATCGGGAGGGATCCGATCCCCCGCCGCCCGTGCCTGCCGACACCGCACTCATTCGCATGCAGGCCCTCGTCGAAGCCTTGCTGTGGCTCGACGCCCTGCTCGAATGCGACCACAGCCTGTAGGCGAGCACAATTCCCTGACTCGGGGACGGTGCCCTCACAGTGACGGCCGTCTCTAGTCGGAATAGCCCGGCCCGTAGGCCCGTTCCCCCAGTGGATCCCGATCCTGCGCGGCGGCACCGAGAACGGCGCTGCCGAACACGCCTACGGAAAGACCGATATCTGTGAATCTCTTCTCCCCCTTGACACTCGGCGAACTGGAACTGCCCAATCGGGTCGTGATGGCACCCCTGACCCGCGTCCGCTCCGGGCGTGACGGTGTGCCCGGACCGCTGGTGGTCGAGCACTACCGTCAGCGGGCCTCTCTCGGTCTGATCGTCGGCGAAGGCACGTACCCCAGCCACGCCGGCCAGGGCTTCCCCGGCCAGCCCGGGCTGGTGACACCCGAACAGGTTGCGGGCTGGAAGAACGTCGCCGACGCCGTGCATGAGGCGGGTGGACGGATCGTCGCCCAGGTCATGCACGCCGGCCGCGTCACGCACGAGGGAACCACCGGCGGTCACGAGGTGGTGGGCCCGAGCGCCGTCGCCATCGACGGTGAGACCCGCACCTATGAGGGGAAGGCTCCGTACCCGGTGCCCCGCGCGCTGCGTACCGAGGAACTCCCCGCCGTCATCGAGGATTTCGTCCAGGCGTCGCGGAACGCGGTGGCAGCCGGGATGGACGGCGTCGAAATCCACGCCGCCAACGGCTACCTGCTGCACGAATTCCTCTCCCCGGCATCCAACCTGCGTGAGGACGCGTACGGCGGCTCCCCCGCGAACCGGGCACGCTTCGTCGTCGAGGTGGTCGAGGCCGTCGCAGACGCCATCGGCGCCGGGCGGGTGGGTATCCGCATCTCACCCGAACACAACATCCAGGACGCCCTGGAACTGGACGCCGACGACGTTCGGGCCACCTACGGCGCGCTGGTCGACGCCATTGCTCCGTTGAAGCCCGCCTACCTGAGCATTCTGCACAAGGACCCGTCCGGGCCCCTTGCCCAGGACCTGCGGACGCGCTTCGGCGGCCCGGTGCTGATCAACAGTGGTTTCGGGGCGGTCACCACCCGCGACGAAGCGCTGGCCATCCTCGACGACGGCCACGCCGATGCCGTCGTCGTCGGGCGTCCCGCGATCGCCAACCCGGATCTCGTGCGGCGCTGGCAGGAAGACCTGCCGCTCAACACGCCGGACCCCGAGACCTTCTACTCGGAGGGCGCGAGGGGCTACACCGACTACCCGGTGTTGCAGCACTGAGCCCACCCGCGTGCCGACACGTTGTGGCCCATGACGCCAGGTCATGGGCCACAGCGCTATCCGACGGACGCCCCCGTGTCGCGTATCCGGGCCCGGCACCGTACGGTTAGTCGTAGTTGAGTACACAGCTACCGAGTTCACGGACCGCCCGGCGCGTCCGTGCTCCAATCGGGCGTACCAACTGTGCACGCTGTGCCAGGACGCCCACCTCGAAGGTGGCCGACAGTGAGAGCACCATTCCGCACGACGCTCTCGCAGCCGAAGCTCCCGACGAACAGCTTGACTTCTATCTTCTCGTGACCTGTCGGAGGAACTGCATTTTCGGACCACTGAACTCCGGGCCTGCTCTGCCGCGGCGACGCTCACAGAAGTTGAAAGGTGATCGTTCATGCCACTCACCGTGGAGCACACCACTCGTTACGCCGATGCCCTCATGACGCTGGCCCTGGCCGCCCACCGCCCGGCCACCGTCGTCAACACCGGCAGCGGATACGCCGTCCGGGTCGATTTCGAGCGCGGCATTTACCTGCTCGCCACCAACGCACCGGGGGATCTCAGTTCCGATCCGGACGCGCAGAACCCGTGGGTGGTGACTTTCTTTCAGAAGCAGCCGGCCGCCGAGGACACCCGGCTCGTGACGGTGACCGGGGAATGGCTCGTCGACGCGTTCGACCAGGCCCTCGCCATGATGCCGATTTCGGGGATCGCCGACGACCCGGACGCACAACCCGCCGAGCTGCGCCTCGCCGGCACGGAGGTCCACGACCTCGCTCACTGACACCGTGTGACGGGGCTCCATCCGCCCGTCACCGCCCGCCAGCAGACCGTCTACCCCCACCGGGTAGGCGGTCTGCGAGTCTTCCCAGCCGCTCGACCGCGGGCAGCGCCTGCGCGATCTTCTCCGCGTCGCGGGCAATGATCTCGGCGCTCTGGTCGATGCCCTTCGCGCTCACGGCGAGCCCCTCCGCGGTCTCCGCGATCTGCTTGGCGGCGTCCAGCAGTTCGGACAGGTCGTCGAGTGCGGGCCCCAGACGGTCGATCAGCACCCCGATCTGGCGTATGCGGAGCATCACCGTCGTGACGGCGCGTTCCCACTCGCGGATCTCGCTCGAGACGTTCTGCAGGATGTTGATGGGAGGCTCCTTGTCGGTGCTCGGCGGCCGGGCCTGGCGACGCGCACCCAACCTATCTGTTACTCACAGTTCCCCATACTCGGCCTAGCCGTTCAGATCGTGGCCGGTGGCCGCGCGCGCGTAGGAGTGGAGGCTGGCGATCACCTCGGCGCGGCGCAGCGCATCGATCTGGTGGTTTTGGTCCTGGTCGGCGCTGGAGATTCGCGGGTTACCGGGATGGGGGTCATCTTTCTATGAGCACACTGGCGCGGACCGGCTGGCGATGATTTCGGCGGCGATGGAGATGGCGGTCTCGGCTGGCCCCCGGTTGCCGATGTCGAGGCCGATCGGGCTGGATAGCGTGGCAAGACTTTCTGGGCGGAGGCCGGCCGCGGCCAGGTCCCGCCGTCGGTTGGTGTCGGCGGTGAGTGACCCCATGGCCCCGACGTAGGCGAGGGGCTGTGTCCATTTGGCCTCGTCGAGGCATTCGAGGAGGACGGGAATGTCGATCTTGGGGTCGTGGGTGAGAACGACAATGACTGTGCGGGAATCGAATCGGCCTTTGTTGCGCTCACTTGTGATCCAGTCCGACGGCCACTCGCACACGACCTCTTCGACATCGGGAAATCGCTGCGGTGTCGTGAACACGGGGCGGGCATCGCAGATGGTGACCCGGTAGCCCATTCGGGTACCGACTAGCCCGGTCTCCATTGCGAAGTCGGTCGAACCCACGATCACCATCCGGGGCCGGGACGGGAAGCGGCGTATCAGCGTTCCGGAGGAGGTCAGGCCGGTGGGGGCGTCGAGTTCGTTTGCGATGCGGTGGGTACCTGCTTCCGGTCCGGTGAGGATCGTCTCGAGGATGACGGTTTCGTCGCGCAGCGTCCGTTCCATGAGGTCGGCGAGTTGCGGCATGGTCTCGCGGTCTACTCGTTCCACGAGCACGATCAGTGATCCGCCGCAGGTCAGTCCGGGTTCGAGGATGTCGCCGGTGGGGCCGTAGTGCTCGATTCGGGGGTGCCCGGTGGCGAGGACGTCGAGGGCGGTTTCGTAGAGGGCGCCTTCGACGCAGCCGCCCGAGATGCTGCCGACCACGGTTCCGTCCTGGTGGACTGCGAGCATCGCGCCGGGGTCTCGTGGGGATGACCCGTGGGTGGCTATGACGGTGGCGACCGCGATAGCGCGGTGTGCTTCCCATTCAGTGTGGATGTCGCGAAGGACGGTGTTCACGAGTGCCTCGCAATTCTGTTCGCGTCACGGTTCCGGCGACCGGGGCTGGGGAGCCGTCGCGGTGGTGGCGAGGATCGTACAATAGTTTTGCGCAAAGATAAGTCCTGAAATTGTCGGTGAGTCGGTCGCCGGTAGGCGAGACTGATTCGCGGCACCGTGCCCGTATCGAATCTGGAGTGTGAAGTGGCCGAATCGGATCGGGCGGATGGGGTCGGTGAGATCATCCGGCAGTGGGCTCGGACGCGTCCCGAGCTGGACGTGTCGGCTTTGGAGATTTTCGGACGGCTGCATCGGAGTTTTCTGCTGTACCGGGCTCAGATCAATGAGCTGTTCGAACGGTTCGGGACGAACGAGGCGGGGTTCGACGTTCTCGCCTGCCTTCGGCGTGCGGAACCAACGTTCCGGCGCACTGCCGGGGAGCTGGCGAAACAGACCTTGGTGACAACGGGTGGCCTGACAATGCGGGTGAACCGGCTCGAGGAGGCCGGCCTGGTGCTACGTGAGCGCGATGACATCGACTCCCGCGTGGTGTATGTGACGCTCACCGGGGCGGGCCGCAAACTTGTCGACGCTGTTTCGGATGCACACTTCGCGGAACTGGCCCGGATGCAGGGGGGACTCGGGGGTGGTCAGCGCGAGCAGCTCGCCGATCTTCTGTCCGTTCTGGAGGGGTCTTTACAGGCTGCTGCATCGGAGAACACCGCAAAGTCGGCCGGTGCAGCGCCTGCGTAGGGGGTCGAAACCACATGAGCGCTCCGGGGTGTGCTCGCCGAAGATCTGCCGTGATCCCCCGTGCGTTCCCGACGTTATTGCAACCCTGAGCGGTGAAGGCGCTTCAGGGGCTAACCAGGACTGTGACCTGCAACTCTTCGGGGAGGGGTGTGCTCCAGGTGCCGCAATCCTCGAAATGACCGGGCCGGACAACTTTGGCCGCGCTATTGACCTCGGGGAGCCAGGAACGTAGAACTATCTTATAGCAAAGATACTTTGCGCTGAGTCTTCTTGGACCGTCATCCGTTGTCCTTTCGAATGGAACGAGGCACATGAACAAGAGCGGCCTTGCCACGGTGGCTGCGGAGGGCGGCGGCACAGTGACTGCCCTACCCTTGCGCGGCGATGCGACCCCCGAGCAGAATCCAGCTGACGGCAGGAACGCCTCGCGCGGCACCTTGGACACCGTGCTGTGCCACACCGACCCGGCCGACTCCTGCGACTGTGTTGGTGACGAAGATCCGATCGTCGTTCGCGAGCATCTTCAGGGCCGGAATCGGCGTAGGTTCGTCTACACCGGATTCTGTTCGGTAGCCGTCCGCGCCGCACTCGACGTCGTCTCCGCGGCCGTGGAACGGCGCGCCCTACAAGGGGTGAATCACCACATGCATACCGGCTATGGCATACCGCGCCGCACACTCGTGCGGGGAGCCCGCTGATGCGCATCCAGGCCCTCGGCGCCGGGTTGGTGGCGCAGACCCAATTCGCGATGGCCCCTTTCCGGCTCCATCGCCCCACCACCATCGAGGACGCCCTCGCGATCGTGTCCGAACATCCGGATGCCGTCATCGCCGCGGGCTGCTCGGATCTGGTCGCCCAGATCCGTGAGGGGTGCGCCCCAAACACGTTGGTGTCGCTGCAGAAGGTCGATGCGCTCCGCGCCATCAGTCACGAGGCCGGCGTACTTCATATCGGCCCGATGGTGACCCACCACATGGGTGCGACGGACGAGACCGTCGGCACCGCGATCCCGGACCTCGCGGCGGCATGGGCGTCGATCGCCACGGTTCGGATCCGCTACACCGCGACCGTCGGCGGAAACCTGATGGCGCGGCGGTACCGCTACGAGATGCCGCTGCTTCTCGGGGCGCTCGGCGCGGACCTGGTCTTCGACGCCGGCGCGCTCTCCCGCCCGGTCGCGTCGTTGTGGGCGGACAGCGGAACCGATCAGCGAGGTCTGTTGACCGACATCACCGTACGAACGGACGACCTCGTCTGGTTCGGATATGAGCGTTCGATGCGTCCGACGGCGACAGTGGCCCTCGCGGTGCGCCGCAACCCCGACGGCACCCTGCAGGTGCGCGCGCAATCGGGCTCCGAATACCGCCACGGATTCGCTCTGACGGCCGACACCGGCGCCCGCGAACTCGATCCGCTCGAGGTGAGCGCGCAGCTTGCCCAGCAGCTACCGGACGATTGTGCCGATTACACCGGCTCGGCGGAGTACCGCCGGCACCTGGTGCGTGTGCTGACGCGCCGCCTGCTCACCGCGGCGTGTGCGCAGCTGAAGGGAACGACAACGAGATGACCGAGTACCCCGATCACGAGACCGACCGATCCGCTGCCCCCGACGGTGAACTCGACACCTGCATCGAGTTCGCCCTGAACGGCGTCAAGCAGACCGTGCGCGTCGCCGCCAACGCCATCCTGCTCGACGTCCTGCGCAACAACCACGGCTGCAACGGCGTTCGCGGTTCCTGCGAGCGCGGGGTCTGTGGAGCGTGCACCGTGCTCGTGGACGATCTGCCCGTCGCCTCCTGTTCGACCTTCGCGTTCAGCATCGACGGCGCCTCGGTCGAGACAGTGGAAGGGTTGGCCGCGCCCGACGGCGCGCTGTCCCCGCAGCAACGTGCATTCTCCGAGTGCGGGGGTTTCCAGTGCGGCTTCTGCACGTCCGGGATGTTGATGCTCACCACCGGGCTGCTGCGTCAGGACCCACAACCCGATCGCGGCACCATCCGCGAATGGATCAGTTCCAACACCTGTCGCTGTACCGGATACGAGATGATCCTCGAATCGGTCGAGCGCGCTGCCGAACTGACCGGTGAGACGAACGGGGAATCCGCGTGACGACGACAGCCGAGTCCTTCACTCACGACGTCCACCCCGACGCCGCGAGCACCGGATACACCGTGTATTCGCTGCCGACCGCCTCTCCGGACAAGCGGGTCACCGGGCGCGATCTGCCGCGCGCGGACGCCGCGGTCAAGGTGACCGGCAAAGCGGTCTACAACACCGACATCGTGCGACCGGGCATGTTGCACGCGAAGGTGCTGCGTAGTCCGCACGCGCACGCTCGTATCGTGTCCATCGACGCGAGCGCCGCCGAGGCACTGAACGGCGTCACCGCGGTACTGACGCGCAACGAAACCGACGGCCTGGCGTGTTACGGCACCATGGTCAAGGACCAGCCGGTCGTCGCGACCGACACCGTCCGCTATGTCGGCGACATCGTCGCCGCCGTCGCTGCGGTAGATGAGCGCACGGCCCTGGCTGCACTGGACCTCATTCAGGTCGAATACGAGATCCTGCCGGCGGTATTCGACGTCGACGAGGCCCTCGATCCGTCGTCGCCGACAATCCATCCGCTCGAGCCGCGCGGCGGGTTGCCCCCGTACCGGAACGGCGCGTCGGCGTCGCTGCGCAGCGACCACAATGTCAGCTACGAATTCCGTTACAGCACTGGATCACCGGACGTGTGGGAGGAGTGCGACCACATCTTCGAGGACACCTTCCTTTTCTCCCGGATGAACCACATGCATCTCGAACCGTTCGTCACGGTCGCGGAGGCAACCGACGAACAGATCGAGGTCTGGACGGCGACGCAGAGCCCGTTCAACCTCCGCCAGGAACTCGGGCACGTATTCAACCTCCCCGAAAACCGGATCCGGGTGCACGTCGCCCTGCTCGGCGGCGCGTTCGGCGCGAAGAACGGCCCGAAGGCCGACCCGGTCGCCATCCGCCTGTCCCAGCTCAGCGGCGGCCGGCCGGTGCGGTTCTGCATGAGCACGGAAGAGGGCTTCCTCACCGTGTCGCAGCACGCGGCGAAGCTGATCGTCAAGGCCGGCGTCAAGGCGGACGGCACCTTTGTCGCCCGCAAATCGACGGTGCTCCTCGACAGCGGGGCCTACGCCGAACACAGTCCGGCGGTGGCGGAGAAGGCCGGCTACCGGATGCCGGGCGCGTACCGCTGGCAGCACATCGACACCGTCTGCAAGGCGGTTACCACGAACACTGTGCCCGCCGGCGCCATGCGCGGCTTCGGGGCCACCCAGACCACGTGGGCCGGCGAACGTCAGATCGACCTCATCGCGCAGCGACTCGGCATCGATCCCTACGCACTGCGGCTGAAAAACCTCAAAAAGCTCGGCGAAGAATTCGTCCCCGGGGATGCGGGGATCGACTCCGACCTCGCCGAAGGAATGCGTCTGGTCGCGGACGCTATCGGCTACCACTCCAGGGATCGCAGCGGAAACCGCGGCATGGGGGTATGCGTCGGGCTCAAGGACAGTGGCGGCGGCAACAAGCCCGCGATGGCGCGGGTCAAGGTGACCGCCAACGGCGACGTCTTCCTCAATTGCGCGCTCACCGAAATGGGCCAGGGCGGGCACTCCGCGATGTCCCAGATCGTCGCCGACGTCCTGCGCACCAGCCGCGACCGCGTCGTGTACACGCGCATCGACACCGACCACACCCCCTTCGATCAGGGCACCAACGCCTCGTCCGGCGTGGTGGTGATGGGACAGGCCGTCCGGAACGCGGCGGAGAACCTGCGTAGACAAGTGCTCGAGTGGGCCGGTGAACAGTTCGCCATCGACCCGGCCACCTCAGTGCTCGACGACTGGACGGTGCGCACCCCCACAGGCGAGGTATATCCGCTTTTCGAGCGGATCATGGAGTTCTTCGGCCACACCGGGTTCGAGTTCTCGGCCGACGGCTATTACAAGGTGCGCAATGATGCCGATGCGCCATTGGCCGCCCGGTGTGTCTTCTACGAGATCGGGTGGGCGGCAGCCGAGGTCGAAGTCGACCCGGAGACCGGTAGGGTTACGGTCCTTCAGCTCGCGGTCAGTGGAGACGCGGGCAAGGTGATCAACAAGATCGGCTGCCGCGGTCAGGATGAAGGCGCCGCCATACTTGGACTCGCGCAGGCCCTGTTCGAGGAAATGCGCTACGAGAACGGTGAACTTCTCAACGCCGAGGCCCTGCTGTACCGCGTCCCACTCGCGGAGGACCTCCCCGAGCGGTTCGTCTCGATCACCCAGGAGCAGGGACACGGCGCCGGCCCCTTCGGCGCCAAAGGCATGGGGGAGGGCGGCATGCTCCCCATCGCCCCGGCAATTGCCCAGGCCATCGCCGACGCGGTCGGTGCCCAGCTTACCGAGTTGCCGATGACACCAGAACGCGTCTTTCGTGCACTCTCAACCGGCGGCGTACCCGGTCTCCCGCCGTTGTCGCACGCCTGAATTCAACCGGACCTCAGACCACCGGTCGTCGGCACAGACGCCGACGACCGGAACGTCGACAGGAGCAGGACCCGACGGCGGCATCCTCACGCGCAACGTCGCTGTTCCTGCGTCGCAGCGACACTTCGGCGCCGCACCCACACCCCCGCCCGCCGCCAACACCGGAACAAGTACACCGTGCCACGGCTCGTACCGGGCCGGCACATCCCGCCACGTCGTACCCGCCCGAATCCGCCACCGGATCCCGTCGATGAGCTGCCGTTTCGTGCACTTCGGCGAACGGCCCGCCCTCCTACCCAGAGGCAGCAGCGGCACCAACCGCGCCCATTGCACGTCGGTAACGTCCGCCCGCCCCGGCACCGCGACGCTGGGCGGCACCGACACACCCACTTGATCGAAAACTCACAGCCGAACCACCTTTGAAACACGACCTAAACCTCGGGGTACAGCCAAGGCCGATCGTCGCGGCCCTCGACATAGGTCCCGACGGGCGGACCGTCGAACAGCCCCAGCAGCAACTCACGCGCCGCCCGAGTGGCACCGGCGAGCTCAATCCGGGGTGAAAAACAGGTCCACCCCGATGACGAACCACGCCGCCGGCGCGGCGATCGGCGCAACGCCAGCACAAACGGAACGGCGAATTGGCGGGCAGCACGCCACGGAACCGTCACCAACCCGAACACCACAACCAACACCGCCGGCGCCGCCCAACTCAACTTCCGGAAGCGGATCGATGACCGGTCACCCCCAAGAGATCCGGGTGTCGGCTGGTTACGGGTTGTTCGGTTCCCGCTAGAAGATGGCCCGTGGGATCAATCCGGTGGTTCGTCCATCCTGATCAAGGACGTGTCCTGCCCTCTTGAATGTGTGGAGGCTGATGAACCGGTCCGAAATGGTGATGGACGGAAGTTCTCGCGTGAGTGCAGCCGCGAATGGCGCGATCTCGCTGATCGTCTGAAACCACATCGTGGCGACGATTGTCGAGGTTCCGGTAGTGGCGTTTGCAATTCGGCATTTTGGAATCCGGCTCAATAGGTTGCCGACCGTGTTCAACTCGCTCGGTGCGGTCGTGATCATGAAAGTCGTCTCGACGACTGGTCCGACAAGTGTGTTCGCTCCCTCGCAGCGCAGGGCCACGTGGCCCCCGTCGATCAGCCTTTCGACGCGGCGTCGCGCGGTCGGTCCGGTCACATCGCATTGCTCGCCGAGTGTGGTCCATGCTTGACGCCCATCTTTCGCCAGAGCTCCGAGCAGAGAACGATCGAGATCGTCCAGGAATGGAATCGTTTTCCTGCGTGTGGGCGCTGCCTGGGGCAATTGGAGAAGATTGGCCTGTTCCAGGTCTAACGCCTGGACGCGCCACCGCGCGCCTTCTGTGTAGTTGGTGAGCACGACCGTCGTTGCCACCGACCTGATTCCTTCGATCACCTCGATGCGGTCGGTGAGCAGACGGGTGAGGTCGGCAATGCTGGAGACGAACACGATCACATGGAAGTCCGACGTCCCGGATGTGCTCGATACCGTGTCGACTGCTGGTTCGGCAATCAGGGCTTCTGCAACGTCATGCTTGCTCTGGGGTCTGCAGGTGATCGCAAGCCATGCGGCACATCCGAATTGCAGGAAGGTCGGGCCCGGAGCCACCGCGATCCATGCCGAGCCGCTCTCGGACAACAGCTTCCATCTTCGGGCGAGTGTCTTCGGCGAGTACTGAAGTGCCTCCGCCAAGTCCGCCCAGTCAGCGCGGGGGTTGAGCTGCAGCGCGCCGATAATTGCAAGGTCCAGTTCTGCTGCAGCCTGAGAGGTCATATTGGACATTATGGCCGTAACAATTATGGAAATCGGCCAAAACCGAGTTCTCGTGAGGTGCGCCACTCAGAGTGGTTGAGCGCGAGTTGCGCAACCGGGACTCCCGGCCCACGAAGTCGAGGTCGATGCATGTGGACACAATCAGTCAGGGGTGAGGAAGGTGCCGTCCAACGGGCGGGTAGACAGCGGGCGGGCGTCGTGGCGCACGTAGTCGGGGCTGGCACCGGTCCCGTGCTCCTGCTGCGCGGAATCGGTGGTAGCGCCGACAGTTTCGCACCACAATTCGGTGAGCTCAACAGTTCCCTGAGGCTGCTCGCGTGGGACGCCCCGGGATCCGGGCGCAGCGGGGATCCCGGACGTCGGTTCGACCTGGACGACTACGCTGACGCCGCGGCCGAGGTGATCAGGGACCGCTGCGGCCAGGTAGGCCAGGTAGGCCAGATGCGTCCTGGTGGTCCACCCATCTCGGGAGCGCCGCAACGCGTGGTCGGCGGGCTCGATCTCGACCTCGCCGGGCGGCACGGACTGCGCCTCGGGAGCCCAGCGCACGCCCGCCGCATGCTGGTGAGCCTGCGCGATGGTCGAATCCACGCTGACGTCCCACACGATCGCACCCCGCGCGGCTCGGGTGAGTGCCGGCAACCCCGCCAGGATCCGCATCTCTGCGGACATTTCTGTTCGTGGTGTGCCAGCTTGCCGCTGACCATGTTTCGCACATTAATCCGACGTGGATTTCTCTTGCTTTCCGCCCACGAGTGGAAATCGTTAACTGTGCACACGGTCTATTTCTTCGTGCCGGCCACGCGTGGCTGATTCCACCGAGGTGCGTAGCGGCGTTTCGGGCCGGGGAATCCATTTTCCGCTCTATTTCATTCGTCACTCAGTGTCTGAATCTTGCGGTCTCGCGGTTAGGCATAACAGCAGGTTGAGGGCTCAAACTTTAAGAAATGAGAGCTTGCGCACAACTAGCCTCAGCATTAAGATATTGACCACTTAAGTAATTTGGTGGTTTCGATCTGTGCACGTTATTCAGAAACAGAGGCGCCCTAAAACGCTCTGATTCGCCACGGGTTCACGCGCCGCGTGACCCATGTTCGTCAAATAGCCGGGAGGCACAATATGGGTGGTGCAATCGCACGACCAGCGGGCGCAGGCTCGCCGAAGAAGGTCGCACTGGCGAGCCTGATCGGCACAACCATCGAGTGGTACGACTTCTTCATCTACAGCACCGCAGCCGTGCTCGTGTTCAACCATCACTTCTTCCCCAGCTTCGACCCGGCCATCGGAACCCTGCTGGCCTTCTCGACCTTCGCCGCCGGCTTCGTCGCCCGTCCGATCGGAGCCATCGTCTTCGGTCACTTCGGGGACAGGGTTGGCCGAAAATCGATGATGGTCGTCACCATCTTGATCATGGGCGTCGCCACCGTACTGATCGGCCTGTTGCCGACATATGCCACCATCGGCGCCTTCGCTCCGGTGCTGCTGGTGCTGCTGCGACTGACGCAAGGCTTCGCGCTCGGCGGCGAATGGGGTGGCGCTGCGCTCATGGCGACGGAGCATTCCCCCGATAGCCGACGTGGTTTCTTCGGCAGCTGGCCGCAGGCGGGGGTGGCGGTCGGACTGATCCTGGCGATGACCGTGTACCTACCCCTCGATGCAATGGCCGATGATCACTTCATGGCCTGGGGGTGGCGTGTTCCGTTCCTCCTCAGTGCGGTACTGGTGATCACCGGACTGATCATCCGGGTACAGGTCGCCGAGAGTCCGGAGTTCGACCGGGTCAAGGATGTGCACGCCGTCGTGCGCCTGCCGATCATCGAAGTTCTTCGCACACATCCGAAGCAGGTGCTCCTGGTCGCCGGCGCCAGCCTCTCGCCGGGCATCTTCTTCTACCTCCTGACCGTGTACAACTTCGTCTATACGCAAGAGGCAGGCGGCCTGAGCCAAAGTTCCATGCTGATTCTGGTGATCGTCACCTCCGCGGTCGGATTCGTGGTCACCCCGATCGCAGGTGCGCTCTCCGACAGATTCGGCCGGCAACGGCTCTTCCTGCTCGGCCTTGCCCTCATCGGTTCTCTCGCCTTCCCCCTCTACTGGGCGCTCGACTCGGGCTCGTACGGCTTCATCGCTGTCTGCTACGTCGCCGCGACCATCGCCGTATACATCCCGTGGGCGCTGCAGCCGGCATACTTCTCCGAGGCGTTCGACGCACGAGTCCGCTACAGCGGGCTGTCGCTGGCCACCACCCTCGGCAACCTCTTGGGCAGCGCCATCGCGCCGCTCATCGCCGGAACACTACTCAGCGCAACCCATGCGTCCATCTCCATTTCCCTGTATGTCTTCGTCACCGCAGCACTGTCGTTCGTCTGCGTACTGGTGCTCGGACGGACGAACCGGAAAAAAGATACGCAAGCCGACAGCGGAATCGGCACCGATAACGTGAGCGGGCTCCGCACTCCCACCTACTCGGAGTGATGCCCCTCATGGACGTCGCCTCTCGGGCACGGAAGCACTCACAATGACAGCGAACTCTGATCGGTCCCACAACTCCTGAAAGAACAACCTCTCGGAGAAGGGGTGCTCACCGTCCTGTGCTCTAGGGGTTCAGGCTCCGCCCGCCGCGGCACAGAATTCGCCCCCATCTAGTAACAGATAACACACTGACGGAAGGAAACCCTATGAGCAGCAATGAATCACGATACGAAACATTCACCCTGGAACGCGCAACACCAACCATCGGGGCGTTCATCCACGGCCTGGATCTTCGTGACGAGATCACACCGCAGTGCCAGACCGAACTGCGCACAGCCTTCCTGGAACACGAAGTCCTGTTTC